>JABDRA010000017.1 GCA_013041995.1 Anderseniella sp.
TGCGCCCGGCGTCGTACAGGATGCGGGTGCCGTCTGGATCCTCGAAAATCATGGCTCGATCAAAGCGGCAAAATTCGCCTTCGTGGCTGCCGAGCGGGGTGATCTTGACGTTAGCGGCATCTGCCGGTGCCATGCCGAAACCGACCATGGCGGCGGCAGCCACTGCCATGGCGAACTGAAACTTCTTCACTGTGTCTTTTCTCCCTGAAATATGGATCAATATTCGCTAGGCAACTGCGTGACCCGGCCGCGATGCTAACGAGAGTTGAAGAGGCTTGCCAGCACAAAAAAGGTCATTGGTAAAGCGTTACCGCACTGAGATCGCGCTACTCCTCTTGAACCTCATCAAGGCCGAGTACCACGGGGATTGCTGCAGCACACATGATAGCCATCATGACCAGAACAACGATCACTTCATAAACTTCTGCAATGATGCTGAAAAATCCACCTGCCATCAGTACGACTCCAATAATCGTGTTTGACAAGGCGGTATATGTGGCTCTTTTGTCGGCGGTCGCCATATCGACCAGATGTGTCGAACGTCCCAGCCGGACGCCTTGGTAAGCGATCATAAGACAGAAAAGTAGAATGGGAAGCACCATAGGCGCCGATAGCCAGCCTGTGACCGAAAACCAGCAGGTCAGCGCTAACACCAGCATCGATACGAACGACGCAACAAACAGCACCTTACGGCTGGATCGATCGGCTAACCGACCCCACACATAGGCGCTGATAAGGCCAGCGGTAGCTGATGCTAGAACGAGGGACCCAAGTCCACCAAAGCCGCCTTCGCCGGCTTCACTTGCCGCAGCAATCATGAAGGGCGGGGCTAGCGCTGTTGTTGTAAGAAGCGCCCTGACAATGATGAACCGGCGAAGCTGCTCATCGGATACCAGGTATTGCAGATCAGCAATTGCCGTTCTGAAGGCATTTTTGTCTCCCTCAGTTGCCCCACGTTCTTCGTAAAGAGTGGAAAAAACAGTTGCGGCGGCCAGCCAACAGAACGCTGCAACAATCAATCCGCCAATGACGAGTGTCATGCGTGGCACAAGTCCCGATATGAGCACGATTGCATAAACGATAGTCACAGCAGCTGCCAGAGACCCGGCCAAGCCAGTTGCCGTACCGCGTGTGGACTTTGAAACGGTTTTTCCCAGAACATCTTTGTATGAAACCGAACACGCGCTTCGTGCTATGGCCAGAACCGCGAGCGAACAGACGATGGCCCAGCCAGAACCCGCACCTTCCAGTGTCAGTGCACAGACAGCGATAGTTGCTGCCGCCAATCCCTGTACCAGGCTTCCAATTATCCAAACCCATTTGCGTACCGGGAATCGCCTGATTGTGCTGGCGGTGAATATTTGCGGCAACAGGGCACCAGCTTCGCGGACAGGCACTAGAAGACCTACAAAAAAGACTGGGGCGGCAAGTTCAGTAAGCAGCCAGCTAAGGACAAGCTTTGGATCAATCAGTCCATCGGCCGATTTTGTTAGCGCCAACGAAACAACATGGGTAAAGAAGTTCCGCGGCTCTTCGTGACAAACCGTTTCAGGTATGTCCTTGCACGCCCTGCCTTCGTCATCGATGGCAACAGCTTCAAAGGCATTGCGCATACGTTCGCTTACTTCAGACAAAAACCCAACCTCCTGCAGCTGCCAAGACCGGCTGTAGATTGACTTGACATTTCTGCAGATAGCAAGCCGTTCAGCCAAGATCTCATCGCTGATAAACAGAGTCGATAAGTTGTATTGGAAACATGCCGCCCCATGTCCAAATGGGGTCAGTGCTGCCCGTAGCTGCATTGCACCGCTATATCCGGATCGGGTCACAAGCAGACCCAATTGGTCTTCCCGACATGACCGGTTCGGACCAAACTGCCGTGAATAGCCTGATTATCCCGACGTAATTCAAGCGCTCGGAAAGGGCTGAGACCCAGATGAAGAGCATTGGCAGACGCCGAACGGAGGACCCTCCGATTGAAACCCGATCACAGGCCGCCCAGGGTTCCGCCTATGACTGCCAGAGTTGCGACAATCGCAGCTGACATGCCAAGCGCCAGAACCGTGTAATCCCAAATGACTGGACGACGGTCGGCTGGCGCTGTATCTGGTTTTGAATTGAACATCTTAACTTACTTCCCCGTTACTCACTGTACTCACCACAATTGCCCGCCTTGTCTGGCGGATCGGTTGTGTTGGAACACTAACGGTCTGCTACCGGTGACCTGTCAGAGCAGGTCTATCAAATGAGCAATCAACGGCTCATCTGCCGGTGGCATGGGAAACTCGCGCAGCTTGTTCGGCCTGACCCAGCGAATATCGCTGTGTTCGCGCTTTTCAACCTCGCCATTCCACCTGCGGCATACATAGACCGGCATGAGCAGGTGGAAATCATCATAGGCGTGGCTGGCAAACGTCACCGGTGCCAGACAGGCTTGCGTTACATCGATACCCAACTCTTCCTTCAATTCACGTATCAACGCGACTTCAGGCTGTTCTCCGGGTTCGACCTTGCCACCTGGAAATTCCCACAGTCCGGCAAGTGTCTTGCCCTGAGGACGCTGGGCTATCAGGACTCTACCGTCCGGATCGACCAGTGCACAGGCAACGACGAGAACGAGCTTCTTTCCGTTCATGTCCGGGAACCACCTTGGCGGATAAGGGTTAACAGGGTCGTTTGGATTTTAGGTTTTGAAGCGTCACAAATACTGTTTGTGCTGGCAAGGTTACCAAATTGCAACCGGCCCCTCAGCTTCGATACGAACCGTTAATATCAATGTAGCCATGGGTCAGGTCGCAGGTCCACACAGTCGCGGTACCCTTACCCACGCCGACATCAACCGAAATATCGATTTCCTGGCCCTTCATGTGCGGTATCAGCTCGTTTTCGTCATACCCGGGATGAACGCCGCCCCTTGAAGCGACCAGAATACCGCCTATGCGGATTTTCAACCTGTCACGATCCGCCCTCTCGCCGGACTTGCCGACAGCCATGACAATACGCCCCCAATTGGCATCTTCGCCGGCAATTGCGGTTTTGACCAATGGGGAATTTGCGATAGCAAGGCCGATACGGCGGGCCGCCGTGTCATTTTGAGCACCTGTCACCGTTATCGTCACAAACTTGCTGGCACCTTCGCCGTCGCGCACCGTTTGATGCGCCAGGTCCTGCAGCACCTGATCGAGCCCCCTCCTGAATGACTTCAGGGCGCCATCATCCATGTTGCGAATACCCTTTGGCGCATTGCCTGACTTGCCGGTGGCACACAATAACACCGTATCTGATGTGGACGTGTCTCCATCAACCGTAATCGAGTTGAAGCTGCGATCCGCTGCATCTGACAACATTTTCTGCATCAGGCCACGCGGCAAGCCTGCGTCAGTGAACACGAAGCAAAGCATGGTTGCCATGTCGGGCGCGATCATGCCGGAGCCCTTGGCGATGCCGTTGATGGTGACCGTCTTGCCGCCCAGCCTTGCCGTGGCGGTTGACAGCTTGGGAAACGTATCGGTTGTCATTATGGCGCGGGCGGCCGCCATCCACCCATCATCCGTCGCTGCATCATTCAGGTCTGAAAGCCGTGATGTGATCGGCGCCGGATCAAGCGGCTCACCAATCACGCCCGTTGATGCCAGATAGACGTCCGAGGCGTCGCAGCCGACAACCTTACAGGCCTGATCGAGCGTTGACTGGACAGTTCGCAGACCTGCCTTTCCGGTAAACGCATTGGCATTGCTGGCATTGACCACGATAGCGCGCACCTTGCCCTTTTTCAGATTGGCCCGGCACAGGTCCACAGGTGCAGAACATGTTTTTGAATTGGTCAGCACCCCGGCGATGGTTGATCCCTTGTCCAGTACACACAGCAGCAGGTCATCCCTGCCTTTGTATTTGACCCCGGTCGCTGCTGTCGCCAGCCGGACACCGTCAATGGCCGGCAGATCGGCAAAACTTTTGGGAGCAAGTGGTGACGTGGGCAGTGCTTTGGCCATGGCAGGTCGTCCTGTGCAGGCGCGTTTCTCGCGCAGATTGTGTATGTGAATTGGGTATACCAAACAGGTTCAACAGGTAATACCGGCAAGCAGAGGGTGGCAACAATCAAAAAGTCCGCAAAACCTGTTCTGGTTTCGCGGACTCAAAAGTCGGATAATGGCAGGTTCAGCAACTATTGGGCGTCGCCCTTGTTGGACTTGCCGCCTGTCGTCTGTGAAGCAGCACCGCCGGTTGTCGCGGGCACCTGTCCGGAAGCATCAAGCGCCTGACGCTTCTTTTCCGCTTCATCCTGCAGACGTTTCAGGTCAGGATCGAGTATCTCGATTTCGCCTGCAGCGCGCAATTCCAGAACCTTGTCCTGAACCGCCTTGCGCAGCAACACCAGCCGTATCGGATTCCGGACCTGCTCAAACGGCTGGGCGCCGCCTTCCTGAACATCTTCCAGCTTGATGATATGCCAGCCGAAATCAGTTTTTACCGGTTGTGAAACTTCACCCTTTTTCAGGGCAAAAACCGCCTTGGAAAACGCCGGTACCATTTCAGCCGCCGTAAAGAAGCCAAGGTCACCGCCATAGTCTCGCGACCCGTCGAGCGATACCTGCTTTGCAACCTCTTCAAATTTTTCGCCCTTCTCAAGGCGAGCCATTGCGCCCTTCGCGTCTTCTTCGGAGTTGACCAGAATATGGCGGGCACGCGCACGTTTTTCCGTGGTAACTTTTGCAGCTTCTTTTTCGTAAGCCGCTTTCACCGCGTCTTCTGTAACCGAGGTGGCCAGATTGTCCGTGAAATAGGCATCGCGCAGAGCCTTGGCCTGATAGTATTTCAAACGCCTTTTGTATTCTTCGGTCTCGATTGTATTCGCCTTGACGGCTTCCTGGGCAAGCAGGTGGCGCTCAATCAGGTATTCAACGATAAAGGCGAATCTGAAATTTGCCGGGACCTTCTCCAACTGAGGCCGCAGATCATCGGATGCCAGCGCAATTTCCTTTGTCGTGATATTGTAGCCATTGACCTTGGCCACGACCTTGTCGGTTTCTTGCGCACCGGCAGCCGTCGAGCCCGCGACAAATGCAGTTGTTACCAACGCCACAAACAGCTTCAAACAATACGTTCTCATATTACCCAACCAACCTCTTGAACAGCCTGCTGCCTGAAAGACCGGAGCAGGGTCGTCGTAAATCCAGATCAATTCTACCTGATCATGTCAGGTCAATGCTCGTCAATTCGGGCGACATTAAGCCAACTCGACATGACCTCAATACGTCTCGCAAATGACAAATGCCATCAATGCGATGCACAATGCGTACATTCGGTACGATATTCAAGTGTGCTATCGATCCCCGAGTTGCCTCACCAAATCTTGTTCAATCCGATATTTTCGCCTTGAAACAGCCGCTTATCCACACTATCTGCCGCTGACGCAACCAAGGATGGCGTTTAGTGCGCAGCTTTCCTACTACATTTTTCTTGCAGACGTTACCCATTTGCCACACCTGTTGCGGCGTGCAGACAAGTTGATTAAACATTATGGCATGGTTCTCGACTTAAAACAGCTACCCGAAAATGGCGGCGGGCGAGCCGAAAACGGCTTTCAGCGGTCTAACAAGACGCAATTCTAAGGACACCAAATGTTCGGACTGGGCTCAATAGCTTCCAAGGTTTTTGGAAGCTCAAACGATCGCAAGGTCAAAAAGTATCAATCCCGCGTAGACGAAATCAATGCGCTTGAGCCTGAACTCGCCGCGCTGAGCGATGACGAACTTCGTGCCCGCACCGCAACGTTCCGGCAGCAATTTGCCGACGGAACCACGCTGGATGATCTGCTGGTCCCGGCTTTCGCCACGGTCCGCGAGGCATCGAAACGTGCGCTGGGCCTGCGTCATTTCGACGTGCAGCTGGTTGGCGGCATGGTCCTGAACGACAACTCGATTGCCGAGATGAGAACCGGCGAAGGCAAGACGCTGGTGGCAACCCTGCCGGTATATCTCAATGCCATTTCAGGCAAGGCGGTGCATGTCGTCACCGTCAACGACTATCTGGCGCAGCGCGATGCTGCCTGGATGGGCAAGGTCTATGAGTTTCTCGGCTTGCGCGTCGGCGTCATTGTGCATGGCCTTGAAGACGACGAACGCCGTGACCAGTATGCCTGTGATGTGACCTATGCCACCAATAACGAGCTGGGCTTCGACTATCTTCGCGACAATATGAAATATGCCGTCGAAGACATGGTACAGCGCGGTCATTATTACGCGATTGTCGATGAAGTGGACTCGATCCTGATTGACGAAGCCCGCACGCCGTTGATTATTTCCGGTGCGTTGGAAGATCGGTCCGATCTGTACACAGAAATCGACGCAATCATCCCGCAACTTGTTGAAGACGATTACGAAATTGACGAAAAAACCAAGACCGTCTCATTGACCGAAGTCGGCAACGAACACATTGAGCAGTTGCTGCAGGCATCGGAGATGATGACGGAAAGATCGTTGTACGATGTGGAAAACGTCGCCCTGGTCCACCATGTCAACCAATCGCTTCGTGCGCACAAGGTTTTTGTCAAGGACCGTGACTACATCGTCAAGGATGACGAGGTGGTGATCATCGATGAGTTCACCGGGCGGATGATGCCGGGCCGGCGGTACTCCGAAGGTCAGCACCAGGCAATTGAAGCCAAGGAAAACGTCCGCATTCAACCGGAAAACCAGACGCTTGCCTCGATAACCTTCCAGAACTACTTCCGCCTCTATGAAAAACTCGCCGGCATGACCGGAACGGCGTCCACCGAAGCAGACGAATTTCTGGATATTTATAAGCTGGACGTGGTTGAGGTGCCGACCAATGTGGCAGTCAGGCGCCTTGATGAGGATGATGAGGTCTATCGCAGCGTACGCGAGAAATTTGATGCCATTGTTGTGGCCATTAAAGATGCCCGCGAACGTGGCCAGCCGGTGCTGGTCGGCACGACGTCAATCGACAAATCCGAATACCTGGCTCAACATCTCAAGGAGCTTGGGATTCCGCACAATGTTCTGAACGCGCGCTACCATGAACAGGAAGCCCAGATCATTTCGCAAGCCGGTGTACCAGGTGCAGTTACCATTGCCACCAACATGGCCGGTCGCGGCACCGACATTCAGCTTGGCGGCAATGCAGACATGCGCATTGAAAACGAGCTTGGCGATTTGCCGGAAGGCAAAAAACGCGACGCAGCCATCGAAAAGATCAACGCCGAAATTGCCGAGCACAAGAAAAAGGCAATTGATGCCGGTGGATTGTTTGTCATCGCAACCGAACGCCATGAAAGCCGCCGCATCGACAACCAGCTTCGCGGTCGGTCCGGCCGTCAGGGCGATCCTGGCCGGTCACGCTTCTACCTGTCGCTGGAAGACGACCTGATGCGCATTTTCGGGTCCGAGCGCATGGACTCGATGTTGCAGAAGCTGGGTCTCGAAGAAGGCGAGGCGATTGTCCATCCCTGGATCAACAAGGCACTGGCAAAAGCCCAGCAGAAGGTCGAGGCGCGCAATTTCGATGCCCGCAAGAACATCCTGAAATTCGACGATGTGATGAACGATCAGCGCAAGGTTATCTTCGAACAGCGCATCGACATCATGAACGGCAACGAGATTTCAGGCACCGTGGACGATATGCGCCATGAGGTGGTGGACTCAACGGTGGTGGAATTCATCCCGCCAAGTGCCTACCCGGAACAATGGCGGTCAACCGAACTGCGCGAAAAACTGCGCGACGTTGTAGCAATCGATTTCCCCATTGAAGACTGGGCTGACGAGGAAGGTATTGCGGATGAGGAAATCCGTGAACGGGTGACGGAAGCAGCCGATAATCTTTATGCCGAAAAGCGCGAGAAGTACGGCGCTGAGATCATGGAGTACATCGAAAAGGAAGTGTTGCTGCGCTCGCTGGATCAGTTGTGGCGCGAACACATCATTACCCTGGAGCATCTGCGCCAGGCGGTCCAGTTGCGTGGCTATGGTCAACGCGACCCGCTCAACGAATACAAGACTGAAGGTTTCACGCTGTTTGAACAGATGATCGTTCGGTTGCGCGCAGTCGTGACCGGACAACTTCTGCGCGTTGAAGTCTCTCAGAACGGCGCTGATGAGATGTTCCCTGATGACGAGGAACTGCCTGACATGTTCATCGAGGACTTCGATGAACATGGCAATGAATTGCCGCCTGGCACTGTGCTGTCCGCAGCTATCTCGCCTTCCCCGGACCAGCCCGAAGGGTTCAACGCAGAAGATCCCCTGACCTGGGGGCCGGTCGGGCGTAATCAGGCATGTCCGTGCGGATCAGGCAAAAAGTTCAAGCACTGCCACGGGGCCTTTGTTTGAGTAAACGGTCAGGCATAAGCAGACGGCGCCTTGTTACTGGCGTCACTGCAAACGCCTGCCTGATGCTGACGGCCGCCACCGCTTTTGCCGCCGGTTCTCCGTCCCACCGCAAAAGACTATTGGCGGCAAATCCCAAGCCGGTCCCGCCGTTCACACCCATTCAGCCGTCTTCCACGGCTGAAACACTTCAGGTGCTGATTTCCATCAAGCAACAGTCCATGCAGGTCTTTTCGGGCCAGCGTCAAATCGGCTTCAGTCCGATTTCTTCCGGTAAGCCCGGCAAGGAAACCCCACACGGCATTTTCTCGGTGTTGCGAAAGCACAAGTTCCGCTGGTCCAATCTGTATGTCCGCGAGCCCATGCCGTTCATGCAGCGGTTGACCTGGAGCGGCATCGCGCTGCATGCCGGAGAACTCCCAGGCTACCCGGCTTCGCACGGCTGCATACGTATGCCCGATGAATTCGCAAAGCAGCTGTTCGATCTGGAAACCAGCGACCGGCACGTCATTATTGCCGACACGCCGGCAAACCCGGTTGGGGTGGAGCATGCCGGCCTGTTGAAACCGGCATCCATGGTAGAGACACATAAATATGCAACGCTGACTCCACAGCCGCCGTTGCGGGTTCTTCTCACCCGTCTGACCGGCCGCGAAAAAACCCTCAACGCACAAAAGATCCTGAACAAGCTTGGGTTTGGCGCCGGCACGCCGGATGGCTATGTGGGCCGCAAGACCTGGCGGGCCATTCACAATTTCCAGAAGTCCATCGAGTTACCGGCAAACGGTGTCCTGAACGACGCAACCTATCACGCGCTGCGCTCATCCAATGGCGCAGAAGACTACCCGGAAGGCCACCTATATGTGCGCCAGGGCTACAAGCCATTGTTTGATATCGCCATTCCACTCAAAAATGCCGAACAACCGCTGGGTGCGCATCTGCTGACCTTGCCGGAAGAACACGGTGTCCGGAACAAGCCTCAGTGGCTGTCGGTAAGTCTCGAACACGGCACGTCACGGGCCGGGCTGGATGCGTTCTTGCGATTCACCATTCCCGACGATGTGCGTAACCGCATTGAACACCGGCTTGGTGCCCATTCTTCCGTCGCCATTTCCGATACTGGTCTCGGACCGGAAACCGGCAAAGGCACCGACTTCATCGTTGTCACCAAACACTATAGCTGACGCCGAGGTCGATCTATACCAAAGGAAATAATTATTGACCCATTTGACCGATTTTTCGCGTTTGCTGGCTAGATCAGGATGACTTTTGGTTTTTCAACCAAAAGTCATGAACCTGATCGCCTCCGGAGCGTCAGAGCAACTTTATGGGTTCAAGTGAACCCATGTTGCTCTGTGCATGGTTCACGCCTTGGTCTGGCTGACCACCAGTGGAGCATAACGACGTCCAGCGGACGCGAAAAACCGGCCTTTGGTGGGCCAAATCCGCCCATCTGGTGCGTTGCGGCGCTTGCCCGATGCGACCCACATCGCGCTGCGCACCACGCCTGCCAGAATGAACGGATTTGACTCCATCAAATGGGTCAATAATTACTTCCTTTGGTAATAGCAGGTTGGCAAATACGTCACAGTTGTTAACGTGCTTCGGAACATGACCAACGAACAAATCATCCTCTTCACCATCATGGGCAGCGTACTTGGACTATTGGTCTGGGGACGCATCCGTTATGATCTTGTGGCGTTTTCCGCCCTCGCACTGGCAGTCATAGTCGGCGTTGTCGACAAAAACACCGCCTTTGCCGGGTTCGGGCACCCGGCCGTCATTATCATTGCCCTGGTGCTGATTGTGTCGCGGGCCTTGTCGCAATCCGGCGCGGTTGATCTCCTGACCCGCAACATCATCTCCGCCCAGCGCGGTATGAAGGCCCATATTGCCATCATGGGACTGGTCGGTGGCGCACTGTCGGCCTTCATGAACAATGTCGCTGCGCTCGCCTTGCTGATGCCGGTCGACATGCAGGCCGCGGACAAGGCTAAAAGATCTCGTGCCGCGACACTGATGCCATTGTCGTTCGCCACCATTCTGGGCGGCATGGTCACTCTGATCGGTACGCCGACCAACATCGTCATCGCCCAGTTCAGGGGCAACGCGACATATAACGGCCAGCCGATTGGCGACTCATACTCCATGTTCGACTTTGCACCTGTCGGACTGGCATGTGCTGCAGTGGGCCTCATCTACATTTCGTTGGTAGGCTGGCGCTTCATCCCCCAGGACAAGGCCCGTTCGGAGTCCGCTGCCGAGCTTGAGAACCTCGATGGCTATGTCATGGAAGTCCAGGTGCCTGAAGACTCGCCTGCAATCGGCCAGAAGGTTCGCGACCTGCTGCCGGTGGCTGATGAAAACGAGGTCTATGTACTGGGTTTGATCCGGCGCGGCGAACGCCTGCCGGGCTCTGCCCGCAGCGTGGAAATCCGCAAAGGTGACATTCTGGTTGTCGAAGCCGGTCCGGACAGCCTTGAGCAGTTTTCCAACGCGTTGAAACTCTCCTACTCGGCATCGTCCCGGCACAAGGGCGCCCTGACCGGCACTCTGGCAATGACCGAGGCGGTCGTGACCTCCAACTCGAGACTCGTGGGGCGATCGGCCCGCGACGTCAGGCTGCTGAACCGGCAACAGACCATGCTGCTTGGGGTCGCCCGCGAAGGCCATCCGTTCCGCGACAGGGTCAGGCAGCTTGAGCTCAGGGCGGGTGACGTCCTGTTGCTGATGGGCGACAAGGAAGCGTTGCCGGACGTCGTGCAATGGCTCGAATGCCTGCCGCTGGCGGAACGCGGGCTGCAGGTCACACAGCGGGAGAAGGCAGGTTTTTCCATCGCAATTTTTGCCATCGCCATCATCGCTGCCAGCCTTGGCCTAGTATATTTACCCGCAGCACTGGCTGCCTGCGTAGCGATTTATGCGCTGCTCAAGGTCATAACCCTGTCGCAGATATATGAGGCTGTTGAATGGCCGGTGATCGTGCTGCTGGCGTCATTGATCCCGATTGGCGCTGCCATTGAGAGCTCGGGCGGGACAATTCTGATTGCAAATGCCATCGTTGATGTGACCGGCGGATGGCCGGCATGGGCGGTTTTGCTGCTGCTGATGGCGGTTACCATGACCTTGTCGGACGTCTTGAACAATGTGGCGACCGTGCTGGTGGCCGCTCCGGTGGCCATCAAGATTGCCGAGCAGTTGAACGTCAACCCGGACGCCATGCTGATGGGTGTTGCGGTCTCTGCAAGCTGTGCTTTCCTGACCCCCATCGGCCACAAGAATAACACCATCATCATGGGACCGGGCGGTTATCGTTTTGGAGACTACTGGCCTATGGGCCTGCCGCTGGAGATCATTATCCTCGCAGTTGGCCTGCCCATGATCCTGATCGTCTGGCCGCTCTGAAGCGGTCTTACTTCCACTCACCGGCACGCCAGCCGCGAATGAGCTGTGGCGCAAGCGGGTCCGCAGATGCCTGCTGCACTTCAAACTCCGGCGGCACGTTTATATTGTGCGGCAGGAAGACATAGCGTTGCTGCTTCACGCCCACCGTTGGCGGCTGGCGCGTCTGCTCGAAATAGTCATACCCGACTTTCAGGTCACGCCAGTATGGCTCGTGCGGATGACCGGCATAGCGCAGCAGATTCTGTTCGCTCATGCGGAACGGAAACGCATGTACCGGAAACTCTTTCTGTCCGTACAGGAAGGCTTCACGGGCCAGCGAGAACAATTCCTTGATATGGTCATCCGTGATCGCATAACACCCGGCCGACCGGCAGCCGCCATGTACCATCAGATGAGTGCCGGTTCGGCCCAGAGATTTGTCAAACGCATTGGGGAAACCAAGGTTGAAGGACAGGTAATACTGCGATTTCGGGTTCATCTGACGTTGCGACACCATGTAGAAACCTTCCGGTGCCTGCCGGTCGCCTTCCTTGTATTTCGGCCCCAACACACCGGACCGGCTACAGATTTCGTAAGTGCGAAACAGCACATGGGGTCCATAAGCCTGCTGCAACCAGACTTCCATCTGGTTTTCTTCCTTGAACACGCGGACAAACAGCGGTGCGCCCACTTTCAGATTTTGCCGCTGCAGATCGGCCATCACCTTGGGAGATAACGGCTCCAGCGCCTTGTCAGTACTGCTGCAGGCCGACAGAGCAACCAGCGACGTCAAACCGGTGGCGCAAAAGCCACGGCGCGTCAGTCCCGTCGTGAATGTCTTGTCACTGTTCATTTTTGACAAACCCAGTTTCCGAAACCGTCCTCACATATTCCATTGTGCAGCACAACACGCTAACGCTCAATTATAACAATGGCAGTATAATGCACGTTAGCCATTGATATATAACGATTTTTTACCGCAATATACGCATTGATCGATACACACGTGACAGCAAAAAACCGGCAAAAAAATGAAACTCCACATTACAGACGAGAACCTCGAGAACCTGCAACGCCCCAATTCAGGCACCCTACAAGTCATTGATAACGATAAATCCTTCTTTCAGGTAAACGTTGGCAAATATAAGACGACATTTTACATGGTCACGTCTCGACGGTCGCGAAACTTCCGCGAAAACCTCGGCCACTGGCCCGATATATCGGCAGAGCAGGCGCGTGACGAGGCAATCGCGCTGCATGGTATGATACGCGCAGGCAAGACGCCACGCCGCAAGACCGCAGGCGCTAAGACCCTTCGCGAAGCATTCGATCGTTCAATCGCGTTGCGCGAAATGGACAACCTGATCACGCCTGACACAGCGAACCAATACAGGATGACTTTTGACCGCCACCTGACGAAGCTCGGAACGTACTCGCTTGATGAAATCCATGAAGACGATATTTACGACTTGAAAATGCGCCTGAAGGATTCTCCTTACGTCTTCAAATTCATCAGGGCGATGCTGTCTCAGGTGTACCGCATGAACTCATTGCCGTCACCGTTCATTTCGGTGACCGTCATGCGCACAACAAAGCGCGACACGAAGATCATGGACCACCATGAATGGGCGAAACAGGTATTCGCACTGCAAAACCCTGTGCTGCGCAATTTCAAACTGTTGTCAGCATTAACGGGCGTCCGTGCAGGCAACATGCAGACCGTCAAACGGGAGCATGTTGATCTCGACGAGCAAACCCTGTTCCTGCCGAAGACCAAGACGAATAAAAACGTGACCCTGCCGCTGTCCGCTGTCGCCTGCGACCTTTTCGATGAACTGATCCAATACTCAGAAGCCCGCAACAAATCCTGGGTGTTCTTTTCGAGAAAAGACAAACCGCTGCGGTACGCAACGAAAACGGGTCATGATGAAAGTGCTGTCTGATCACCCCGACGCGAAGGCCGCTTTCCTCGAAGAGATCGGGTACATCGCCATGACCAATTCATTGCCCGAGCCTGCAGAGGAGGTCACGGAAGATGAAGAATCATCAGAACAACGGGCGGGCTAGGAAACTCGACAAAGCGGCAGAGCACACGTCTGAAGAGTTCAAAGCAGAAGACTGGCTCCGGGAGCTTGTACCTTTCCTCGAACCCGCAGCCGCACTTGAGCAGGTATTCGGTGCACCGCCGGATGCATGGCAGGTTGAGGTCACGACGACCGAGGCTGAGTTTATACTTTTGCTCGCATCACGCGGCATCGGGAAATCGACAACCTGCGCTTTTGGTGCACACCTGTTCGCAGAGGCAAACCCGAAGACAACAACGTTGATCATCGCCCCCGCCCAGCGTCAGGCGGATGAATTGTTTCGCAATGTCGAGATTGCGCGCGAGGCACTGTCCTTGTCGCAGCCATTGAAGCGCGACAACGTGACGATGGTCGAATACCAGAATGGTTCGCGAATTATCTGCCTGCCTGCGTCTGAAAAGACAATCCGATCCTATCGTGCCCATCGAATATACTTGGACGAGGCAGCGCGCATCACGGACGAGGATTTCGCGGCAATCGTGCCGATGCTACTGGAAAGCGGACAACTGTTCTGTATGACGACGCCCAATGGGCGTGAGAACGAATTTGCCCGCGCCTGGCTTGGTGGTCGTGGTCACCAAATCATGGCTCGGTCGATCGACCTGCCACGCATGAAGAAGATCGTTGAACGCGACAAAGGTATCCTTGCACCGGCCAAGTTCCGTCAGGAGCACCTGCTTTCCTTCGTTGCATCAGGAACGGATATCTTTTTTGAGTACGATCAACTCGAGAAGGCCTTCGACAAAAGCATCCCGTCCATCGAATTGAGGTGCCTATGAAACTCTACACCAAGATTCCCAACGCTTCGTCGTCCGCCGGTGACTTCATTCGTTCAGTCGGGTACAGGCGCTATTACGTGTCAGCAGACCTCGCCTCCATGTCAGATTACACAGCAATCTCGATCCTCGAGGATGAGCATGTCCCCGCACCACGTTGGGGCGACGGGTTCAAGCAATTGATGCTGCCGCGCACCCTTCGAGTGAAGCAGGCGTTTCGGTTGGCGAAAGGCACACCGTATCCAGATCAGGTTGATTATCTCGAAAGGATCATGAACGACGAGGCCCTTGAGGGTTCCGCTGAGTTATGGATCGACGCAACAGGTGCTGGCCGTGCTGTGTCGCAGTTGATGGACGAGAAAAACGTACCGCATACAGGCCTCGTGATCACATCAGGAGATCATTGGAAGAAAGTGAACTCCGCTGAATACCGCGTTTCGAAGCAATACCTCCTGAACAAGCTGAATCTTGCCTTTGCAACCGAGGAAATGAAGATCGCCTATAACGTGATCGACAGGGAAGAAGTCATGAAGCAATTGGCTGACTATCAGGTTGAGATCACGAAAGCAGGCAACATCACGATGAATGCCGCTGCAGGACAACACGATGACCATGTGATCTCACTTGGTATTGCCTATTTCGCCGCAAAGCATCGCGACAACGTGCAGATGTCGGTCACGCCGCTCAGTTGGCGGTAGCGCCCCGGTTGTTCACCCTGTTTCGATATGCGATAACAATGAAGTCGTAGCCATCGACAAACCTCAAATAGTAAAAAGCTCGTCACAGTCAGCCGTGGCGGGCTTTTTATTTGCCGTCAAAACGACAGCAAAAACAAACCATCTTAACCGATAAACATTTGTTTATAATGTGGAAATATGACGCCGGTAAAATAACGCTCAATTAACCACGTAGGATTTGTCTGCAACCCGTACGCGCGGCACTTCGCGCTCACGCTCAAAAACATCATAACCCTGCTTCAGCATGGCCCAGAAATCGTGCCATTTTGTGCCCTTGTGCCGGTCAAGTGCGGTTTGTTCCAGCCGGAACGGAAAGGCATGCACCCGCACTGCTTCCTGGCCATTGTCGAGCGCTGCTTCCACAAGCCTGTAGATCACTTCAACCTGATGGTCGCGCACCGCATAACACCCGATGGACGAACACCCGCCGTGCACCATCAAAAAAGACCCGGTGCGGCCAAGCGAACGGTCATAACGGTTGGGAAATCCGAGATTGAACGAAAGATGATGCCGGCTGTTCGGGTTCAAGAGGCCTTTGGTCACCGTGTAAAACCCTTCCGGCGACTGCTTGTCGCCTTCCTTCAGCTTCGGCCCCAGATTGCCGGACCAGTTGCAAATTTCGACCGTCCGGTACAATTCCCAACCGGTTTTGCCTTTCAGCCACAGTTCAAGCTCGGAACTTTGCTTGAAAATGCGAATAAAGACGGGCATGCCGGGCTGGAGTTGCCGGGCATCCAGTTCCGCCCATGCCTGCTTCCTGTAGACTTCAGGATCGGGATGGCGCAGTCGTTCCACGATACGGCTCCCTTCGCCGGTGCGATAAAGCGCATAGCCGGTGGACGCCATGATAGCCAGCACCAGCATCAGTTTGAATAATCGCCGCATAAATCCACACAAGGCCACTGTCATTGATTCACGGGCAAGATCGCCGAGCAAAACGGCAAGTTTGCGGCGGATTCGTGAGCACAAGAGCGCCTATGGTCGTGCTTGGTGTTACCGCTGCCGGGCTCCAAACCGGGTCTAGCTCGCCAAAGTCCGCCCGATCGCCAGGAATTTTTCACGCCGCTGCTGACGCACCTCATCCTCCGACATGT
>JABDRA010000020.1 GCA_013041995.1 Anderseniella sp.
CCGTATCCCTGTCCGGTGAATGGCAGGCCGTCGACATTATCCGTCCCGGCGGTCACACCGTCAGTGACCGCAGGCCCCTGGTCCGCTTCAACGTTTCGGTTGTGACCGGTCAGGGGGAAAAGCGCGGCAGCGGCAGTTATGGTGCGGGCGGGCGCACGAATTACGCCAGCTTCATTGCCACCGGCAACTGGCAGGCTGCAGCACGCGAAGCCTTGCGGCAAAGTCTTGTGGCCCTTGAAGCAGAAGATGCCCCGGCCGGAGAAATGGACGTTGTCATGGGCCCCGGCTGGCCGGGCATCCTGCTGCACGAAGCCATTGGTCACGGGCTTGAAGGGGATTTCAACCGCAAGAAAACGTCTGCTTTTGCCGGCTTGATGGGCGAGCGCGTCGCCAGCCCCGGTGTCACCATTGTCGATGATGGCACTCTGCATGACCGGCGCGGATCATTATCGGTGGATGATGAGGGCACACCGGCCCAGAAAACCACGCTGATCGAGGACGGCATTCTGGTCGGCTACATGCAGGACCGCATGAACGGCAGGCTGATGGGTGAAGGCTCGACCGGCAATGGCAGGCGGCAGTCTTACGCCCATCATCCCATGCCACGCATGACCAATACGGTCATGGTCAACGGCAACGCAAACCCCGAGGACATCATGTCATCGGTCAAGTCCGGGTTGTACGCGGTGTCCTTCGGCGGCGGCCAGGTTGACATCACCAGCGGCAAGTTCGTGTTTTCGTGCACCGAGGCCTACCGGATTGAAAATGGCCGGATCGGTGCACCGGTCAAGGGAGCGACCCTCATCGGCAACGGCCCGGACGCGCTGACCCGCATTTCCATGATCGGCAATGACATGCAGCTTGATCCGGGCATTGGCACATGCGGCAAGGATGGCCAGGGCGTTCCCGTCGGGGTCGGCCAGCCAACCATTCGCCTGGACCGCATCACCGTCGGCGGTACGGCGGCCTAGAGCGAGGTGAGGTTCACAACCGTCATATTTGATTTTGATGGCGTCCTGGCCGCTTACAACCGGCCCGAAAGGCTCGCTGACATCTCCCGTATCACCGGTCTGGACGGCACAACCATCCTGGAACGGGTATGGCGTTCCGGCTTTGAAGACGCCGCCGACAGCGGCGAGTATCCGGATGACGTCTCTTACCTGACTGCGTTCAATGACCATCTCGGTTATCAGCTCAGCCGCGACGAATGGATTGCCAGCCGCGCCGCGGCCATGCGGCACCGGCCGGATATGCATGAGCTGGCCATTACGCTGAGCAAACACTACAGGTTGGCGATGTTGACCAATAATGGCCCGCTGGCCAAAGCCGCATTTGACCGGCTTGCGCCCGAGACCACAAAACTTTTTGGTGACAGGACGTTTTTTTCATGCGACTTCGGCACCAAGAAGCCGGACGGGAAAATCTTTGAGCAGGTCGCAAGCCGGCTTGGCAATACCTGCCGGGAATGCATCTTCATTGATGACCAACAGCGCCATTGCGACGGCGCGGGCAAAACCGGCATGACAGGCATCAGGTTCACCAGCGTTGACGACCTGACGGGCCGACTGACACATCTTGGTATCAAGCTGGGCTCTGCATGAGCGTTGTCTCCAACGGCTCGTCCATCGGCGCGCGCTTCATCACCGGCTCCACAATGCGGCATGTGGTTGTCATGACGGCGACCAGCGCTGTCGGCCTGATGGCCATGTTCCTGGTTGATCTTGCTGATCTGTGGTTCCTGACATTGCTGAACCAGATCGAAATCACCGCCGCAATCGGGTTTGCCGGCACAATTGTGTTCTCGAACCTGTCGGTCGGACTTGGTCTGGCAATCGCGGCCGGCGCACTGGTCGCGCAAGCCATGGGCCGAGGCGAAGAAAACCAGGCACGCGAAACCGCGTCGGCGGCCCTTTGCCTGAGCCTCATCACCGGGCTCATCGTTGCCATAGCTATTGCCGTGTTTGCCCGGCCCATGTTGTCTCTTTTAGGGGCATCCGGCGAAGCACTTGAACTGGCCCGGTATTACCTGGTTGTCATCGCGCCCGGTTTCCTGCTGCTGGCAGGTGCGATTACCGTCAGCTTCGTGTTGCGCGCCATTGGCGACCCCAGGCGCGCCATGTATGTCACGCTGGTAACAGCCATCACCAATGCCGTGCTGGATCCGATTTTCATTTTCTGGATGGATCTTGGAATCGCTGGCGCAGCACTGGCAACCGTGTTCGCCAATCTCGCTTCATTTGCGGTCGGGCTGCATGCGCTGCATCGTCATCATCAGTTCGTGGTCCGGCCGCGGGTTTCGTCCATAAGGGCAAACCTGCGTCCGATCATGCGAATTGCCCTGCCCGCAATTGCCACCCAACTGGCCACCCCGTTTGCAATTGCCTACATGACCCGCATCACGGCGACCTTCGGTAATGACGCTGTAGCCGCTGTCGCGGCCATCAACCGGCTGGTGCCAGTGGCCTTCGGGGTCATCTTTTC
The DNA here is from genome assembly GCA_013041995.1 of Anderseniella sp. Lineage (GTDB taxonomy): Bacteria > Pseudomonadota > Alphaproteobacteria > Rhizobiales > Aestuariivirgaceae > Anderseniella. The sequence continues at coordinate 2,482 of JABDRA010000020.1, forward strand.
ACTGTCGGGTGCTGTCGGCCCGATCATCGGCCAGAACTACGGAGCCGGCAAAATTGATCGTGTCAGCCAGACGCTCAAGGATGCCATGGTATTTTCGACCCTTTACACCGTTGTCGTGAGTGTCGTGCTGCTGTCAGTCGCCGGGTACATGC
>JABDRA010000024.1 GCA_013041995.1 Anderseniella sp.
ACAACTATCTCGCCCTTGCCACGCTGGTGGCGTCCACCTTGCTCAATGCTGCCTACTTCCTGCCGTTCATCTTTGCCGCCTTCTTGTACGAAGAAGATGTCAAACCCGTCAAAGAACATGGTGAGGCACCATGGCCAATGGTGGCAGCACTGACATTCACTGCCCTTTTGACCTTCGCATTCTTCCTCTTCCATCAGCCGATTGCTGACCTTGAAGCACAGATACTGGTGAAATAGATCATGGCCCGCACCCCGAAAAAACCCGAAGCTGCTCCCGGCCACGATCACTGGCTCGTGCGGCCGGAGAATATCCGCAAAATCTGGACAGGCTCCATCATCGTGCTGGCAATCACCGTCGCCCTGGAACTGTTCACCGGAACAGCGGGCCACTTTCACGGTGTCGACGAATGGTTCGCTTTCCCGGCCGTGTTCGGGTTCCTGGCCTGCGTGGCCATGGTGTTCGTCGCAAAGCTGTTGGGTAACATCGTGAAGCGGAAGGACGATTACTATGATCTTTGAAACCTTCCCGCCCGCGCTGATCTTGTTGTTTGCCGCCTTCATGGCGGTGATATCCCGGCCCAATGCACGCGCCATCATCTTGCTTGCTGCACCGCTCATCACCCTGTGGGCGATCTGGTCGTTGCCGGACGGTGTGCTGATTACCACCCGGTTCCTGGGCTATCCGATTGAACCTCTTGAGGTTTCGCCGATACGGCGCATGTTTGCCACCGTGTTCACCATCATGGCGTTCACCGGTGCGCTGTTCTCGTTCCGAACCGCCAAGACCGCCGAACTGGGGGCTGCCTTTGCCTACGCCTCCGGTGCGGTCGGCGTGTCGTTTGCCGGCGATCTGATCACCCTGTTCATCTGGTGGGAGATCATGGCGATCTTTTCCACCATTGTTGTGTGGTGCGGCGGCACCGAAGCTTCACGCCGTGCCGGTATCCGTTATGCGATGATGCACTTGCTGTCCGGTATCCTGCTGAAGATCGGCATCGAAGGTGTCTATGTGCATACCGGGTCGCTTGATGTCCAGGCGATGCTGGCGACAGACTTCGACCGCTGGCTGATCCTGATCGGTATTCTGATCAATGCTGCGGCCCCACCGTTTTCAGCGTGGTTGCCGGATGCCTATCCCGAGACCAGCCCGACCGGCGCCGTTTTCCTGTCTGCTTTTACCACCAAGACGGCCGTACTGGCCCTGATCCTGCTGTTCCCCGGCGAACAGGTGTTGATCTGGATCGGCCTCTACATGGTGTTCTATGGAATTATCTATGCACTGCTGGAAAACGATGCACGGCGAATACTGGCCTATTCGATTATCAATCAGGTTGGTTTCATGGTCTGTGCCATTGGCATAGGCACCGAGCTTGCGCTCAACGGGGCTGCGCTGCATGCCTTCGCCCACATTATCTACAAGGCCCTGCTGCTGATGAGTGCCGGTGTTGTCATATACCGCACCGGTATGCGCAAATGTACCGATCTTGGTGGCCTGTTCCGCACCATGCCGGTGACCTGTATTTGCGGTATCATCGGCGCGCTCGCCATTTCCTCTTTCCCGCTCACCTCGGGCTACACCACCAAGACGATGATTTCCGTGGCTGCCGAACAACAGCACCTCGTGTTTGTCTGGTATATGCTGGCAGCGGCATCGGCTGGCGTGTTCCTGCATGCCGGCATCAAGTTCCCGTGGTTTGTTTTCTTCCAGAAGGATTCCGGTCTGCGTCCCAAGGATGCGCCCTGGAACATGGCGGCAGCGATGATCTTCTTCGCCTTCCTGTGTGTCGCCCTGGGCATTTATCCAGATCCGCTTTACGCCATGTTGCCCAATGACGCCATTGTACCGGTCTACAAGCCTGAAAAAGTGGTCTTCTACCTGCAATTGTTGTTGTTCTCAGGTCTCGCATTCTTCCTGTTGCTCAATTACATGAAGCGGACATTGACCATTACGCTGGACCTCGACTGGATCTGGCGCGTGGCGATCCTCAGGGCTGGTAATCTTGTTTATGATGCGTGCGCCGTTGTGAGGACGGCGGCGGAGAAAACCGTGCTGTCGTTCCTGAAATCAGGGCAGGCGAGGCTGGGAGATTTGTCCGAACGTGACGGTCTGATCCTGCGCGCGACCTCTGCAACCGGTCTTGCCGCTCTTTACGCCATGGTGCTGCTGACTCTCTACATACTGGTCTACTACCTGGATTAGGGGCCTGAGCCTATCTCGGATGTCTTGATCCAGACGAAGAACACTGATGGGTGTTTGACGTTTCAGGCCAGCTTGCAGATTGTACCAATTGTAAATATGCGTCCATGTAAGCAGGTCGAGTACTCTTTGCTGTCTAGTCTGGAAGGCGATCGCATAAGCCCATTCGGTAATGAGGGTCTTGATGAACCACACTGCTTTGCCATTTGCTTGGGGCGCATATAAGCATTGGACGCCGGACCTGGCTCGTCGTAGGAGTGGCTTTCAATCCCGAATTGTTGTCCGCGAACCCGTTCCAGCAAGCATCAGTTGTTAAATATGGCCGATTGTTCAAAGAAGCGCTTCACCATTGAAACTCACAGAGCAGCAACGCTGGATGAAACACTTGCCAGGATCGAACCGCACCTTTCACAATTCGGGATCAGCCGGGTCGCCAATGTAACCGGTTTGGATCGTATTGGAATACCTGTGGTGATGGTCGTAAGGCCGAATTCACGCTCGGTTGTCGTGTCACAGGGAAAGGGATTATCCCTGCAGGCAGCCAGGGTGTCCGGGTTGATGGAGTCGATTGAAACCTGGCATGCAGAACGCCCCGGGCTGCCACTGAGATATGAAAGTTTTTCGGAGATATCGCAGCAGGCCGCGACTGTAATTGTGCCGGCTTTGCCGGAAACTTCACTAGGGTCTTTCAACCCTAACCGGAAATCCCTGTGGGTCGAAGCGCAGAACCTTCTTCAAAATGGGGCGGCCTGGCTGCCCTACGAACTGATTCACACCGATTATACCCATCCGGTGATACCTCAGTACGGTTGTTTCGCATGCAGCACCAACGGCCTGGCATCTGGCAACCATTTGCTGGAAGCCAGTTGTCATGCAATCTGCGAAGTGATTGAAAGAGACGCAATCAGTGTCTGGCACCACTTGCCAAGCGACGTGCGCACCGCAACCCGCGTCGCGCCTGAAACTATTGCTGATGCCAGTTGCACAGATGCCATGACACGCATCGAGGAGGCTGGTTTCGATCTTGCTTTGTGGGAAACCACGACAGATGTTGGAGTTGCCTCGTTTCGCTGCATTATTGTTGAAGGAGGTAACCGCGATGGGCATATCGGTATCGGAGACGGGTGCCACGTCGATCCGGCTATCGCGGTGTTGCGATCACTGACCGAAGCCGTTCAAACCCGCATGACCTATATCTCTGGTGCAAGGGATGACATGACGCCAGATGAATTCACCTCTCAGTCCATCAGCCACAAGTGCAGATTTGTGCGTGACCTGATGGGCGAAGGCAAGCCGCAACGCAGCTTCGAGGCGGCGCCCGGATTTGCTTCAGATGACTTCGCCAAAGATCTGGACTGGTTGTT
>JABDRA010000033.1 GCA_013041995.1 Anderseniella sp.
ATGCAAACACGACACCGCACTTGCCGGAAACGCCAAGTGTCTGCGACGTACGACCATAAGGGCGCAGCCCCTGCCCCAAGCGTTCAATCATTGCTTGGTCGGCGGGCCGTCCATCTTTCCAGAAAATCGCGCCGATGCCGCTCAATCAATCATCCCCATGACTGCACCATTGACCGTCTTGCCAATGGATCTCACCGAACATAATAGTGTGTTTAGCAGATGATTCGGTTTTCGTATCAGCGATTACATCCACTGCAATCTGTTCCAGCACACCAGTCACTAACGTATTAGATAACGCCATACCGCAAACGGCAGGCCCATCACCGCATAAAGCGGTTGCCAGGCAAGCCCCAGACCCAGTGCCCGTACATCACGCGGGTCTGCCAGGACCTGGAAAATGTCATGCCAGACAGCCTTCCAGGACCCGCCCAGCGCCGCTCGACGGGCTATGCTCGCCACTTCCTGCGGCAGGTCGGCCAGATGGCGGGTATCATCGCCAAAATCTGACGTCTCAATACGGGAGATGGCCCGGGTAATCCCAGCATTCAGTTTTTTTTCCGGATCCAGCCGCGGGGAATCTGCCTGAGCATCTGCGCCGAGAGCGCCGATAATCTCCCTCGCGCGATCAACTGCCGTAATCGCACCCAGTTCAGGTGGCAGCCAGTCGGCGCTTGATGTTATCTGATCGGCTCTGCTGACCGCCTTGGCGGCATCATCAATCCACTTCAGGACGAAGTAGTCATGATCCAAGGCATGGCAACACATATAGGCAGCCATGTCGGATGGGCCGAGTGTGCGGACACTGCCGACTTGCAAAGAGACTTCCTCAGACGCTTCCCACAGTCGGTCAAACCGGACATCAAACCAGTGTGGATTGTGGGTCAGACGATGATGTAACTCTACCGCGAGCCCCATGTCCGGCGATATCCAAGTGAACGCATGTGCCAGGTACATCAGTGCCGGTTGCGCTTGAGGCGAAACTTCGAAACCCGGCCATTCCTTCAGATAGCCCGCCGCAGCGAGCGCTGCTTCGGCAGATGAAAGGTCTTCGGCGGCTACCAGAATGTCGATATCACTGGATACACGCTGGTCATGCACGTCGCCATGCAGCAGGCGGGCTGCCGTGACACCTTTAAATGCCAGCACACGAATTCCCGCCGCAGCAAGCAATTGAGTTACCTGCACCGTTCCCACTTCCTGTGCGAGATTGCGGGTAACAATGTCACGCCGGTAGGCCTCCAGCATAAGGCGCACCTGTTCCGGGACCGTTGTGAGGTTTGCGCGACTGATCCGGGTTGCGGCCAGCGCGCCCAGTTTATGCGAACGGGCTAGGGACCCGAACCTGTGCCAGTCGATCCGGTCACACATCGGCTCATGAACCGCAACAAAGGCTGCATCAGACCTGCAAGCTGCCACCAGCAGGGTGAGTTCGCTGGATAGATGAGCCGCCATCGGTTCAGGACACTTTCGCGATTATATCGTCATGTCCGCCATTCAGCCGTTCCGGTGACATGGATTACACGGGTTCCGCCCGATTACGCTTTCACAATATGGCTGGCATACAATCCGCGTCTGGCAAAGGCATTTCGTGTATCGACGACAAGTCTGGCATTGTCTGCCACGAGCCCATAGTCAATGGCATCATGGTCGGTTGAGACCAATACGGCGCTATATCCGGCAATCGCCTCAGCCGTGAGATCTGCCGATTTGCGTCCCGCAAGCTCCGAATGCTCCCTGGTTACGGGAATTTCGGCCACATGCGGGTCGTGAAAATCCACCTTGCTGCCGCGCTTTTCAAGCAGTTCGATCAGGGCAAATGACGGACTTTCCCTGATGTCAGGTACATTCTTCTTATACGCCAGCCCCAGGATTAGAATCCGCGCAACGCTGAGTGCAACCGACTGTTGTTCATCCAGTTCGTCACGCAATCTGCCGATAACATACTTCGGCATGGAGACGTTGATTTCGCCTGCAAGCTCGATAAAGCGTGTCGGCAAATCGTATTCACGCGATTTCCAGGTCAGATAAAACGGATCGATCGGGATGCAGTGACCGCCCAGGCCCGGGCCCGGATAAAACGGCATGAACCCGAAAGGTTTTGTGGAGGCTGCATCAATAACCTCCCAGACATCGATGCCCATCGCGTCGTAGATCACCTTGAGTTCGTTGACCAGCGCGATATTGACTGCTCTGAATACGTTCTCGGTGATTTTGACGGCTTCAGCGACGGATGGTGATGACACAGGAACAACCG
>JABDRA010000035.1 GCA_013041995.1 Anderseniella sp.
GGGTCGCACGGTTCGACCTATGGCGGCAATCCGATGGCCATGGCCATTGGTAATGCCGTGCTCGATGTCGTGCTGGAAGAAGGCTTTCTGGATCATGTAAACCAGATGTCGTTGCTGTTAAGCCAGAAGCTTGCGGGCCTGACAGACGAGTTTCCTGATATGCTTTCCGGTGTGCGCGGCAAAGGGTTGATGCTTGGCCTGGAATGCAAGGTTGCAAACACCGAGCTGCAGGCAGCCTGCGTTGCCAATGACCTTCTGGTCGTGGCTGCGGGCGATAATATAGTGCGTCTGCTGCCGCCGCTGACCATTACCGCCGATGATGTGTCCGAGGCTGTGGCACGCATTGAAGCAGCTTGCCGACAGCTTCGATCATCGAGCGCCAGTAACTAAAAAATCCGTTTCAATTTGAGGCCCAACGCCTCGCACCAAGGGGTTCCGGCATTTATCATGTCTGACACAACGAAATCATTTTTGGATATCTCGGGCGTCTCGACTGACGACCTCAATGCAATACTGTCGGGTGCATTGTCGGCAAAGCGCGCCCGCGCCGGTTTGCCGAAAGGCGTCGCGGACGGCCAACGCCCGCTCGAAGGCCACGTGCTGGCCATGATTTTCGAGAAACCGTCGACCAGGACACGTGTGTCCTTCGATGTTGCGATCCGCCAACTGGGCGGTGAGCCACTGGTACTGTCGGCCGCTGATCTTCAGCTTGGCCGCGGTGAGACGGTGGGCGACACGGCCCGCGTCCTGTCGCGCATGGTAGATGTCATTATGCTGCGTACCCATGGCGAGGAAAGCCTGCACGAGCTTGCCTCAGAAGCAACGGTGCCGGTGATCAACGGGCTGACCGATACATCGCATCCGTGTCAGATCATGGCGGACCTGCTGACCTTGCAGGAATACAAGGGCGCCATATCCGGCAAGTCTGTTGCCTGGGTGGGCGACGGCAACAATGTGCTGACGTCGTGGATCCATGCAGCCGGCAAGCTGGACTTCGAGCTGCGGGTGGCAACCCCGCCAGAACTTGCGCCCGACGCTGCCGCGCTTGAATGGGCCTCAGCCAATAGCGTCAATCTGCAACTGGGAACCGATCCGCAGGACGCAGTGTCCGGCGCCGACTGCGTGGTCACCGACACCTGGGTTTCAATGAACGACAAGGACGCCACAAACCGGCACAATCTGCTGATGCCCTATCAGGTAAATGACGCCCTGATGGCGCGGGCTGACAAGGACGCCGTCTTCATGCATTGCCTGCCGGCGCACCGGGAAGAAGAGGTCACCGGTTCCGTCATAGATGGCGCGCAGTCCGTGGTCTTTGATGAGGCGGAAAACCGGCTCCATGCGCAAAAAGCCATTCTGCGCTGGTGCCTCGGCAAACTATAGGAAAACTGGGAATCCATCAGAACGTGACTGAACCTTCGATGCTCGACATAACCACCGTGATTTCGGTAGAAGACGCGGTGCTGCCGTTTGATATCAAGCCGCTTGGCGTGCGCGGCCGTGTGGTGCGCCTTGGCGGTATTCTGGACGACATCCTGAACCGCCATGACTACCCGATGGCGGCCTCTGCTGTGCTTGCAGAAGCAGTGGCACTGGTGGCCATGTTCGGTGCCATGCTGAAGTTTGACGGCAAGTTCATCCTGCAGACGTCAACCGACGGGCCGGTGTCGATGCTGGTGGCGGACTTTGTGTCACCCGACCAGGTCAGGGGTTACGCACGTGTCGACGTTGATGCACTTGCGCGTCTGGAGGCAAGCGGTGCCATCACGGCCCAGTCGGTGATCGGAAACGGGCATCTCGCCATGACGGTCGACCAGGGTGAGGACATGGAGCGCTACCAGGGCATTGTCGGGCTCGACAATGCCACGCTGGTTGATGCAGCCCATGACTATTTCCGCCAGTCCGAACAAATCCCGACCCTGTTGCGCCTGGCGTCCGGCCCGCTGGTTGGCCGCGCGGGGCAACAGGACAAATGGCGCGCCGGCGCTATCATGATCCAGCATTTGCCGGAAGACGGTGGCATCAGCCCCATGCAGGTCTATTCCGGCGATGATCCGTCGGGCAATGGTGAGCCGGAGGTCGATGAAGACGACAACTGGCGCAAGGCGAAACTGTTGCTGGAAACCGTCGAGGATCATGAATTGATCGATCCGCTGCTGTCATCCGAACGCGTGCTGTACCGCCTGTTCCACGAAGACGGTGTCACCGTCTATCCGGAACTGAAACTCAAGCGGTATTGTTCCTGTTCGGCAGACCGGCTGAAAGGCATTCTTGTTAACATGCCCGATGACGACAAGGCGCACATGGCCGAGGATGGCAAGATAGATGTGAAATGCGAATTCTGCTCGGCCAGCTACCGGTTTGAAGCGGATGAGATTCTCGATGCAGATTAGAACTCTCGCTTTGAAGCGAGAGGCGCGATAAATTTTGTGCCCTCCTGACGTCACCCCAGCCTTCGCTCACTGCTGTCCGGGAAAACATATGGTTGTGGGCTTAGGTGTCTGAATTCAACCGAAGTTCTTGAGGCTTGTCAGTTTTGGACTTGATTTTTCGCCTACAATTCGTGACTGCCCTGACGGTTGTGTGCGCCGTCAAGGCTCGAATCTATCCACCAATCAGTACTTTGTTCGCACCGGCAATGGATCCCCATTTTCATGGGGATGACAGGAGTGCCGGGTCACAGAACAGGTATTTATTACGCTCACTCAAGCAGGCTGATGGCTGCGCTCCGCTGGGCGCAATTTTGAACCTCGGATTGGAAATCATCACTGCCGTCATCCCCATGAAAATGGGGATCCATTACCGATGAGGACGGTGTATGTCGCCAAGTATGGACTCCAGCCCTTATGTTTTTCCGGACAGCCGTGAGCGAAGGCTGAAATCCAAAACTAAACTATGCCGATGCGAATTGAGCATGGCAATTGGCCCCCGCCTTCGTTGGGTGACCCCGGGTTTTGCACGCTGTCGCGCAGGCTACTTCTCGAACTTGATGCCGTTCAGTTCTCCAATCACGTCAGACATCATCGGCATGTGGCGCTCACCATCGCCTTTGGCGACCGCCATGGCATAGGACTGCTTCACCGCCGGCGCGACAATGGCTGCCATGCCGGATGCCTCGATCATGTTGTTGAAGTAACGCTGGTCCTTGAGGCAGTTGCGAATGGCGAACTCGTGCGCTTTCGGATCGCGCCCGATGACCCACTTGCTCATGTTCTCGAAATTGCCGCAGTACATGCCGCCGGCCTTCACCACATCATAAAGCGTCTGCTGGTCGACACCGGTCTTGGTACACGCCGTATAGGCTTCCGCCCACACGGCGGTATACGACATGGCGATAAAGTTGTTGATTAGCTTGATCTTGTGCCCGTTGCCCAGCGGACCGACATGGATGATGTTTTCAGCCCATGTCTCGATCAGCGGGCGAAGTTCTTTCAGGGTCTTGGCATCAGAGCCGACAAATGTGTTCAGGCGGCCTTCTTCGGCTTCCTTCGGTGTGCGCCCGAGCGGGGCATCGATCAGCTTGACGCCAATGCCCTTCAGTTCTGCTGCCAATTCCAGTGTCGAGGTCGGGTCAGACGTTGAGGTGTCAACGACGATGGTTCCCCTTGCAGCGCCTGCGGCGATGCCGGACTTGCCGCGAACCAGTTCTTCAACCTGTGCCGATGACGAAACGCACAGGAAAAAGACATCACTTGCCTTGGCCAGGGCAGCAGGGTTCTTGGCTTCCTTCGCACCACGTTTGACCAGGTCGGCAACCGGCTTGCGGTTCTTGTGCCCCATGATTGTCAACTCGTAATCGGATTTGAGGATATTCTTGGCCATGCCGTGGCCCATCAGGCCGACGCCGATAAATCCGACGCGTGGTTTGGTGCTCATGATTGGGTTTCCTTTTGTTTGTTTGAATTTGAAGATGCAGAAAAATTCAGGAACGTAAATGCGCGTTCAACGATGACGTCAGGTAGTTCGGCGACATCCAGCTCGATGGCCGTCTCGTCCGCCTCGGGCACCTGCAGGGTGGCAAGCTGGCTGTCGAGCAGGCCAGCCGGCATGAAGTGCCCGCGCCGCTCGTTCATGCGGGCCTGCAACAAGGACCTGCTGCCGGTCAGGTGCACCAGCTTCAGATTGTCGTCCGCCGTCCGCAGCCTGTCACGATAGCTGCGTTTGAGGGCAGAACACGACACCACTACGCAAGGTGCCCCGGATAACAGCTCGACAGCCTCTGCTGCGATGGCATCAAGCCATGGTTCGCGGTCTTGATCGTCGAGCGGAATTCCGGCGGCCATTTTGTCAGTGTTGCCGACGGGATGCAGCTCGTCACCTTCGATAAAGGCGGCATCAAGCCTTTCCGCCAGTTTCCGGCCAATCGTCGTCTTGCCACAACCG
>JABDRA010000037.1 GCA_013041995.1 Anderseniella sp.
CGCCTATCTTGGACTGCCACCAGATTCAACAAACAGGAAAGACTACCGGCAAGTTGGTGAACTTCTGAAAAAAATCCGTCCTTACGTAAAGACGTTTGACAATTACGCCTATCAGAGGATGCCGCAAAAAGAGTTCTGCGTGGCAACAACATGGGGCCCGGATGGTCTGCTCGCGATGTCCGGTGCCGCAGAAGCCAAGACCGGCGTTGTCCTTGATTTTTTCCTGCCGGAGGGAAAGGGCAAGTCAAATTTCTGGGTTGATGGCTGGATCATACCTGCCGATGCCAACAACGTTGAAGACGCGCATCTGTTCCTCAACTATGTGATGCGTCCGGAAGTGGCGGCCGGTGACAGCAACGCAACATGGTATGCATCTGCCAACATTGACGCCAAGCCGATGATCGACAAGGCGGTAACATCAAGTGCCGCCGCCTACCCGACGCCCGAACAGGTCACGGATATGTACACGCTAAATCCGTTGCCGCCCAAGGCTGAAAAATTCCGGACAAGAACCTGGACCGAGTTCAAGGCCGGAAGCTAGTTAGCAGCTGGTTGCGATGGCGGCACCTTAGGCAGGGAGCCGCCATCATCGCGCTGTTCAGGCCGCATCAGAAAAACGAGGTCCAATATGGCTGGTGATCCGACTGCCAGGGACGCACCATGGCTCGATACAGACGCAGAACCCATGGTCCGCGTCAGGGGCGTTACGAAGAAATTCGGTGAAGTCACCGCTGTAAACAACATAGATCTCGACATTTACAAAGGCGAACTGTTTTGCCTGCTCGGTGGTTCGGGGTGCGGCAAGACCACCCTGCTCAGAATGCTGGCCGGCTTTGAATCCCCCACAGCAGGGACCATCCTGATCGACGGCGCAGATATGTCGACCGTGCCTCCCTATGAGCGTCCGACAAACATGATGTTCCAAAGTTATGCGCTATTTCCGCACATGACTGTTGAAAACAACATCGCTTTTGGGTTGAAGCAGGACAAACTGCCGGGCGATGAAATCGATCACAAGGTCCACGAGATACTCAAGCTGGTCGAACTTCAGGACTACAAGAAACGCAAACCACAACAACTGTCCGGCGGTCAGCGCCAGCGGGTGGCCCTTGCGCGGGCATTGGTCAAGGAGCCCAAACTTCTGCTGCTCGATGAACCGCTTGGCGCCCTCGACAAGAAACTGCGCGAGCAAACACAGTTTGAACTCGCCAACATTCAAGAGCAGGTCGGCATCACTTTCGTCGTTGTGACCCACGACCAGGAAGAAGCGATGACGCTCTCAAGCAGAATTGCCGTAATGGATGCCGGCAAGCTCGCACAGATCGGTACTCCGACCGAAATATATGAATTTCCGGAATCGCGCTTTGTCGCAGACTTCATCGGATCTGCGAACATTCTGGAAGGAAAGGTTACAGAAAACAGCCCGGACCATGTCCGTGTAGACAGCGAGCTTGGCGAAATTTACATCGATCATGGACAATCAGTGAAAGAAAACAGCCGGGTGTGGATAGCCATACGGCCGGAAAAGATCAAACTGAGCAAGACAGCACCTAAAAAAAGCAAACCCACCTCCAATCAGGCGGAGGGCAAGGTCGATAATATCGGGTATCTGGGCAACACCTCGATCTACAAAATTCGCCTGAAGGATGGCCTGATTGTTGATGTTACTGCACCCAATCAGGTCAGGCCAAGAAGCCGGACACATCAGATCATGTGGGAGGACACCGTCTACCTAACCTGGGATCCGTCAAGCGCAATGTTGCTGCAAACATGAGCGATACGAGCAGAAACATGACACCGGAGCCGGCGGCCAGCCAAACAGGTCTGTTCCAGCAACTTGCCAGGCGCGTTCAGTCGCGGTGGCGGTCCATTATCGTGTTTGTACCCTATGTCTGGCTGTTGGTCTTTTTCCTGCTGCCGTTCTTCATAGTCGCCAAGATCAGTCTGGCAGAAATCGTCATAGCCAGCCCCCCATTCTCCGATATGATCGAATGGACTGATGAGGGTGTCATGAACATCCGGCTGGTTTTTGACAATTTCATCTACATACTGACGGACAATCTGTACTACCGGACATACTTCAATTCGCTGAAGATCTCGATCATTTCGACAATCGCCTGCCTGTTGATCGGCTACCCGATGGCCTATGGCATCGTTCGCTCGGGGCCGGTTGCAAAAAGGCTGTTGTTGTTCGCGATCATTCTGCCGTTCTGGACTTCGTTCCTGCTGCGCGTATACGCGTGGATGGGTCTTCTGGCCGATCGCGGAACCATAAATAACCTGTTGATTTCATTAGGCCTGATCGATGAGCCCGTTCGCATGCTCTACACCGAGTTCGCGGTCTATATCGGCATCGTGTATACTTATCTGCCGTTCATGATCCTGCCGCTTTACGCCAATATGGAGCGGCTGGACAACACCTTGAACGAGGCCGCTGCAGACCTTGGCTCGCGGCCGGTGAATACGTTTCTGAAAGTCACCTTGCCATTGACAATACCGGGGATTGTTGCCGGTTCTTTGTTGGTGTTCATTCCAGCTACTGGCGAATACGTGATTCCCGATTTGCTTGGCGGCGGCAATGTACTGATGATCGGGCGTCTGCTTTTCAACGAGTTCTCCGCCAACACTGATTGGCCGGTTGCGTCGGCCGTTGCCATTGTGTTGCTGTTTCTGCTCGTATTGCCCATGACAATTTACCAGTACTTTCAGGGCAAGGCCACGGAGGAGCAATAACCCATGTATGGCAAGCGCTCCAGATTCCTCTCAGTCATGCTCGCTTTCGGCCTGGCGTTTTTCTACATCCCCATCATTCTTCTGGTCATCTATTCGTTCAATTATTCAAAACTCGTACCTGTCTGGGGTGGATGGTCACTGCGCTGGTACGAAGTATTGTTCAAGTCGGAAGAAGTGTGGAATGCGGTTACGCTCAGCCTCCAGATAGCAGTCGTAAATGCAACATTCGCAACACTGTTGGGAACGCTTGCAGGTTTGGCGATGGTGCGGTTCGGCCGGTTCAAGGGGCGGACTTTGTTCGGCGGCATGCTGGTTGCGCCGCTGGTCATGCCGGAAGTGATAACAGGACTGTCACTACTGGTCTTGTTCATTACACTAAAACAGTTGATCGGCTGGCCCGCAGAGCGCGGATTTACAACTATTACGATCGCGCATATTACCTTTTCTTTGTCCTACGTGGCTGTGATTGTTCAGGCACGTTTGACCGGGATGGGCCAAACCCTCGAGGAAGCGGCATCAGACCTCGGCGCCAAGCCGTTCAAAGTCCTGACCGCGATTACACTTCCGCGTCTTGCTCCGGGAATGATAAGCGGCTGGCTTCTGGCTTTCACCCTGTCACTGGACGATCTGGTGATTGCCAGTTTTGTTACAGGGCCGGGCGCGAACACCTTGCCAATCCTGATCTTTTCACGAATTCGACTGGGGCTGCGCCCCGATATCAATGCGCTCGCGACAATCATCATCCTGTTTGTTGCCGTATGCGTCGCAATAGCGGCATTGCTCATGTTCTACCAACAAAAGCGCCAGGACCTTGATCAACAAATTGCAGATCAGGGCAGCGCATAATACCAAAGGCGCCCGCCTGAATGAGTTTTGCCAGCAAAACCAGTAAATTGGTCAAATGGTTCTATTCAGGCGCAAGTGACGCCAGCAGCTTGTTGTTGTTGATTTCCAGGCATCCTTGCTCTGGTGGCTCGGATTGCCGCAGGACAGGCATAATGGCGCGCAACTGGTCGTGATACTGCTTTACGCCATACTCCAGGTCAGACAGGATGAAACCCTGAAACCCGCTGGAATGAGCCGCTTCGTTAGACCACACGGTCAACTGGATGTCTTCTACGGCAGTATCGTTGTCGATGCGTTCAGACAGATAGCGCGCCGCCCGAATGTGCCGGTTGAAGGTTGCATCGCCGGCTTCTGAAAGCGGCATGCCATAGGCGCCACCACGCAACACCGTCTTGTCGGTTGCTATCGGGAACTCCTGATAGAAGCCCAAACCATCCGGGTAGAAATACAAGACCTGGTTCGGGAACATGCCAATATAGAGCCACGCCCGGCGGTGGCTTTCCGGCAGGTAATCAACTTCCGGCAGGACACTGTTATAGGCGCGCACCGACCACAGTCTGTTGGTCTCATCCTTGAACGGACCGAAAGAGCGGGTCGTGCCGCCTTGCCAGTGTTCGTCGAAATAGTTGTTGCCGTACAGATCCTGCAATCCGGGATGTGCCATTGGCACATGATAGCCCTCATTGTCGACGTCTCGAACACACTTCCAGTTGGCCCCTATTTCCTGGGACCAGAAACTGTTGCGGGTCGGCACCGCCTCGGCTGAGCGGTACAGCGCAATCTCGGCTTCATGGCGGGCCAGGATGTCCGCCACCGCCGGTTGCGGGCCCGGTTGAAACCTGACGAATACAAATCCGTGCCAGATTTCAAACTCCACCGGCACAAGACCGTGCTCGACCGGATCAAGCGTTGGCACTGCCTTGGGTTGCGCGACCGTTCGCAGCGTGCCGTCCAGGTTAAAGGACCAGCCATGGAACGGGCATACCATTGCCGAACCGCAGGTCCCGGTTTCGTTGACCACCACCCGTGACCCGCGATGGCGGCACACATTGTGGAAAGCGCGTATTTCATTGTCCTTGCCACGCACGATGATGGCGCGCTCTCCTGCAACGTCGAAGCAGAAGTAATTTCCAGGTTCAGGTGCATTGCTGACATGGCCCGCCAGTTGCCAGTGGCGCCGGAACAGCACGTCGCGTTCCAGCTCCAGCTGTTCATGGTTGGTGTATGCCCAGGCAGGCAGTCCGCTGCGGTCCCATTGCTCGGGCGCACCGCTGATTTGTGACTTGTCAAGCGCAGGCGGTGCGCCGTTGAAGCTTTCCATCCGGGTCATCAGAAATGCCTTTGTCAAACTGAACGGTCATTCAACATAGCATCATTATTGCAATGATGACAATTCAGGATTTGCATAATTGCCGGTGCAACGACAAGCAACCGGCCTCAAATCTGCTCAAGAAGGCCGGATAAACCAGGGTCCTGACCCTAAACAATTACAGCGATTTATGCACCCACCCGAACAAACCAATCGTCTTCGGAAATAACTTCGACACCGAGTTCGGTTGCCTTCTTCAGCTTTGATCCGGCGCCCGGACCAGCCACCACCAGGTTGGTTTTCTTTGACACCGAACCGGCCACCTTCGCGCCAAGCCGTTCCGCCATGGCTTTGGCTTCATCTCGGGTCATGCGCTCCAGCGCGCCGGTAAACACGACCGTCATGCCGGACACGGGCGACCCGGTATCGACAGCTTCCAGTGGCTGGATGTCGAGATGTTCATCAACCAGTTCCTTCACCACGGACAGATTGTGCGGCTCGGCAAAAAACTCCGCCACGGCGCGGGCAACGACATCGCCGATGCCGTCAATGTTCACCAGATCGGCGTAGGCTTCCGATGCATGATCCTGGGCGGCGGTCATGGCGTCGAGAAACTGGTCTGCTGTACCATATGACCGTGCCAGGGTCCGCCCGGTGGTTTCTCCCACATGGCGAATGCCAAGCGAATATATGAAACGGTCCAGTCCGATCCTGCGGCGCTCGTCAATGGCGGCAAACAGGTTGCCCGCCGACGTACCGCCCCAGCCTTCCCGGTCCTTGAGTTTCTTTAATGAGCGTTCATCACGGGCCTCGAGTGTAAAGATGTCCTGCGGCGACTGTATCAGGCCGTCATCGTAAAACTCCTGGATGACCTTGTCGCCCATGCCCTCGATGTCAAACGCATTGCGCGACACGAAATGCTTGAGCCGCTCAACCCGCTGCGCCGGGCATATCAGGCCGCCGGTGCAGCGGTGCACCACATCCATCTTGCCGGTTTTCTCATTGATTTCACGCACCGCATGCGAACCGCAGGCAGGGCAAATTGCCGGAAACACGTATTCTACCGCCTCTGGCGGACGCTTGTCGGGCAAATGGCCCAGCACCTGCGGTATCACGTCCCCTGCCCGCTGAATGGTCACCGTATCGCCAATGCGGATATCCTTGCGGATGATCTCGTCTTCATTGTGCAGGGTTGCATTTGACACCACCACGCCGCCCACTGTGACGGGTTTCAGTCTCGCGACCGGTGTCAGCGCACCGGTGCGGCCAACCTGAATGTCGATGCCTTCCAGAATAGTGATGGCTTTTTCAGCGGCAAACTTATGGGCAACTGCCCAGCGCGGCGAGCGCGAGACAAAACCGAGCCGCTCCTGCCAGTCGAGCCGGTTTACCTTGTAGACTACACCATCGATGTCATAGCCCAGTGACGCACGCTGCTCTTCGATAGACCGATAATGCTCCAGC
>JABDRA010000040.1 GCA_013041995.1 Anderseniella sp.
GTGCTGGGCCTGTGCGGCGGATACCAGATGCTTGGGCGCACAATCGCTGACCCGAACGGCATTGAAGGCCCCGCCGGCACCACGTCCGGTCTCGGCCTGCTGGATGTCGAAACCACAATGATCCGCGACAAGACGCTGACACAGGTGCAGGCAAAACACGTTGCCAGCAATTGTGATGTCACTGGTTACGAAATTCATATCGGTCGCACCGACGGGCCGGACAGGGCCCGTCCGATGCTGGAAATCAACGGCCGTCCAGAGGGCGCGATGTCGGTCAACGGCCGTATCATGGGCAGCTATGTGCACGGCATTTTCAGTTCAGACGATTTCCGCACCTGCTTTTTGGAAGGGCTCGGTGCCGACGCTCGTCCATCATTTTATGACAAAAGTATCGATACAATACTGGATATGCTCGCGGAGCACCTGGAAACTCACATTGATATTGACGGTCTGCTCACCGTCACGCGCAATCCTGTCCCGGGCGCATCGACATAAATTGGCCCGGCAGCATGGGCATCTGCTCCGATAAGGACCGGAAAGCAAGGAGGACAACGTGCGGGACGAGCCGGGGGGGTTGGCAAACCTCACCGGCACTGCGCCCCGGCGCTCCGGGAGCGTACGGTATCTTTCGTTGATGTAACTGGAATACAGCGAATTGGTAGTCAGGAACGGGTCATGAGCAGGTGTTCAGAAGACCGCCAAACAAACTCTGTCAGTGGAAAATTCCGCTGAAACCCCAGATTGTCTTCTTGAACATCATGTGCCGCGGGATCACCACCGGCGATTGATGCCCTGCTTGTTGATCTGGTGAGTACTCGCCGGCACGAGATGACCGCAAAACTGCCGTTTTTCACCCTCACATCCGATCAGGTCTCCTGTTCATTTCTGCTCATCAGTTACTTTTCTCGAAGAGTACAGCATTACCTACGGTCAGCAGGTAGCCGAACACGCATGGACACGTTGTTATTCACAAAAAACCGCTACTATGTTGCCGGGTTGCTGGCCCTGTGCATTTTGTCCGTGACGAGTTTCACCTATGCCGGAAACATGTTCCTGTTCGACTTCGACAAGGAATATTCGCTGCCGAGCCTGTATCATTACGCGCTTTTGTTGATCTGCTGTTTTGGCTTTTACTGGTTGATGCAGTCGGAGCGGGCTTATGATGTCTGGTTCTATGCTTTCGCCTACCTGCTGCTGGATGACATGACAACATTGCATGAGACAGCCGGCTGGCTTCTGGGCAAGTATGTCATCCCCACCGAACTATGGTTTTTCTCCAAACGCGCATTGGGTGAAATCACATATCTTTCGGTCGTAGGCGGACTGCTGGGCTGCCTGCTAGTAAAACGGTTTTTTGCAGCAACCGCAGCGGTGAAGAAGCAGTTTATCATCTTCTCCTGTCTGATCATGTTGTTTGGTCTGTTCGGCGTTCTGGTCGACAGCATTCATGAAGAAGTCTGCGTGACGCCAGGCTTGCTCTGCATGCTGACAGGTGTTCTGGAGGATGGTGGCGAGATATTTGTAACCATCCTCATTATTCATCAGATCAGGCAGCTACTCACCAGCCAGGTTGAAAGGGTGAGCGAGCGTCCCTCGCCGGGCATGTGAATCCACACCCTGCTTTGGCTTTGGAAATCAGCCGTGCTTTGAACAGCGCCCGCCCGGGCGTACCTTGCGCGGCGAAATCGTTGCGCTGGTGCCGAAACAGGTGATGACAATTTCACCATTACTTGTGCAGATACTCGACTGGAACATCACCGGCTGGTCTGCCATAACGCGTGAGTGCTTGATTGCAAAGGCACTCACTATGGCGTCATGGCGCGACTGGCAGGCTTTTCGGTTGTCACTGGATTTGCGCGCCGCAAAATCGATGATGCGGGCGGTACCCGTACCGGTTTTGCCGGGAACCAGCCAGTCAGCAAACTCTTCGGGAAGGACGACCGGCGAGAGCTTCGGCATGGCTTCGCGGTCTGCCTTGTCAGATTGAAGGTCCGCGGTGACCCGCCTGGCAGCTTGCAACCGTACGGCGCGTTGAACAGTCAGGCGGTCAGATTTCGTGTGGCCCCAGGTCAGTTTGGACTTTCTGATGACCGTTCCGGAGCGCGCGGCAGTCGCGGCTGCGGGAGCCGCCACGGTTACCGATGATCGTGCGTCGAGAGCTTGCCAGGAAAATACCGGGAGCAGCGCAAGCGCTGACACCGCAAGACCGGTACGCAAAGCTTGAGGTATTGCCGTGTTGTTTGTCATGACAATATCAGGCTTTTTCACGCACGATGCGCTTGCCGCTCTGGTTGAGCAGTTCAAGATTGTTGCGAATGATCGGGTTATCAGGCTCGCGCTCATAAGCTGCCAGGAAATGCTGGCGCGCCTTCTTGAGATCACCACGCAGCAACTGGGAATATCCCAGATTGTTGAGCATCATCGTGTTGCGACCAACCAGTTTAATGGCGTGTGCATAGGCGCGATCAGCCAGGTCGAAGCGGCGCAGGCGATCATAAGAAGCCGCCAGACCGATCCAGGCTTCCACATCGCGCGGCGACACTTCTACAGCCTTGCGATAGCTTTTTTCCGCCAGGCCAAATCGACCTTCACGAAATTCACCCTTTGCAGTTGCCAGTAAATTGTCAGATGCATGGAATGGCGCACGGCCGGCATGATGCTTGGTGCCGGTTTCACCCTGCAGGTGATCCGACGAGGCAGGCTGATCGCCCGGCAGACGCGGTGAGGATGTGCCAATACTCGCGCCAAGGTCGGCCACATGGGTCAAAGAGAACCCTTGCGAACAACCGCTAACACCCAGCGCCAGAGCGCCCACAATAAACAATTGAGTAAACTTCATAATTCGCCCTCCCAAATACAGACTCAAGAACGCATTATGACGAAGGTCCATGAAAGAACATTCATCATATCCATTCAAATTTTCTGCAAAATTCAACAATTAATTTTTTATGAATATAACTTTGTTGAATACAATTGATTACATTTTTCCACACTAGTGAACGAAGACTTTACTCTATTATCACTGAACGCTCTTTAATTGCCGCCCTATCATGTATCTTGTCTGCAATTGTACTGATTTCTGGGAGGCATCGGGATGGCAGAGAACACAACGCGGCGCGAATGGCGCAGCAAACATCACACAAATACCGGCAAACAGCTGGGCGGCGGATTTTCAGGCGTGCGGTTGTCAAGCAAAACCGGGCGCATATTTGCGCTGGGCTGTATCGCGATGGTGTCGGGCATTGTAGGGGCCACCATTACCAGCCAGGTTTTTGCATTCAAGTACCGTAACATGAACAAGACGGCGGTTGTGGAGACAGCCCCGACGGAGCCACAACTGGAGACATCCACGGTGCTGGTTGCAACCAAGGTCCTGCGCTTTGGAGACAAGGTAGACAGCGCTGCGGTTCGCGCCACCAAGTGGATCGCAGGAACTGAACCGACCGGGTCGTTCAAAACACTGGAAGAATTTCAGGCTGGTGTCGAGGCACGGGCTGCATTGGGACCCATAGAGGTGGATGAGCCGATACTTGCGGCAAAGGTAACCGGCCCCGGTGAACGCCCGACATTGTCAGCTCTTGTGGAAGACAACATGCGTGCGTTGACCGTGCCGGTCGATGAAGTATTTGGCGTTGCCGGTTTCATCCTGCCGGGAGACCGGGTGGATGTCGTGCTGACGCGCTCGCTGAAAGCCGGCGATCCTTCGACATCGCAGGCAGACGTACTTATGCAGAACGTGAAGGTACTGGCAATTGATCAACAGGCTGACCAGCGCCTTGATGCGCCGAGCGTATCAAGAGCGGTCACGCTGGAAGTAAATACGGAGATGGCCCAGAAGCTGGCACTTGGCGGGTCCATTGGCCGGCTGTCGCTGACACTGCGGGCCGCCGGATCTGCGCATCGTGCCGAAGTCGGGTCCGTGTCTCTGGCTGATCTCGCAGGCGGCAGCAAACGCCGGCGCGCCATGACAATCGTGCGTGGTGTCGGTGGCAATAATACAAGTTCAGGCGGCCAATCTGCAGC
>JABDRA010000041.1 GCA_013041995.1 Anderseniella sp.
ATGCTGGGCCGCGTCCATGGCAGCGTGGAAGGTCGGAAAATGACACACGCCCATGGCCTTGCGCACCGGCAGCGGTGACAGCTTGAGCGTAATTCTTTCAGACCAGGCCAATGTGCCTTCCGAGCCCACCAGGAGCGATGACAGGTTGACCGGCGATCCGTTCGGCACCAGCGCATCAATGTTGTAACCACCGACACGGCGCATGACTTTTGGAAATTTCTCGGCAATCTCAGATTGCTCGCGAGCCCCCAGCGCCAGCAGGTCGGACACAAATCCGGGCTCCCCGGCAGCACCCGTCTCGGCAAACCGGGTCGCGGACCCATCAGCCAGGAAGGCATCGATGGCCAGCACATTGTCGCGCATCATGCCGTAGCGCAGCGACCTGCCCCCGCAGGAATTGTTGCCGGCCATGCCGCCGATGGTGGCGCGCGACGCAGTTGACACGTCAACCGGATACCACAGCCCGTGCGGTTTCAGGTGCCGGTTCAGGTCGTCCAGCACAATGCCCGGCTCGACAATGCAGGTACGCGCCTCGACATCCAGCTCGACGAGCCGGTTCAGATGTTTCGATGAGTCAATGACAATGGCGTCATTGACCGTCTGGCCGCATTGCGAGGTGCCGCCGCCACGCGGCAGTACCGAAACAGCTTCCTCGCGTGCCAGTGCGATGACGTTGCGCACGTCATCAGACGAGCGCGGCACGACGACGGCGCGCGGCATGATCTGGTAGATCGAGGCATCAGTTGCATAGCGCCCGCGGGAGAAGGCATCATCCATCACCTCACCCTGCACGCTATCGCGCAGGCGCCTGGTGAACGGGGATAATGGCACGGTGGTCACGGAATAGGCCTTGACTTAATTTTGAATGCAAAATTAAATATACTCATTCCAAACGAGGTGGCAAGGCCGAACCGGCCTGACAAATCCGATCACCCGAGACGTCAAAGGACTTCATTGCATGCACGCCCCAGGCCGCCATTTTCTGCAAATACCCGGTCCCACCAATGT
Organism: Anderseniella sp.; assembly: GCA_013041995.1. Taxonomy (GTDB): domain Bacteria; phylum Pseudomonadota; class Alphaproteobacteria; order Rhizobiales; family Aestuariivirgaceae; genus Anderseniella. The sequence goes on from JABDRA010000041.1 coordinate 1,009, forward strand.
GCCGGACCGGGTACTGCGCGCCATGGATTATCCAACCATGGACCATCGCGGACCAGGCTTTGCCGAAGTCGGGCTCAAATGTCTCGACGGCATGAAATCCATCTTCAAGACCGACAGGACCGTGATTATCTACCCAGCGTCAGGCACCGGCGCGTGGGAAGCCGCACTGGTCAACACGCTGTCACCCGGCGACAAGGTTCTGATGTGCGAAACCGGGCATTTCGCTTCCTTGTGGAGCAAGCTCGCCAAGCGGCTCGGCCTTGAGCCGGTCCTGATCGAAACCGACTGGCGCCGCGGTGCGGTACCGGAAGCCATCGGCGAGGCACTGGATCAAGACAAGGCCCACGACATCAAGGCAGTGTGCGTGGTACACAATGAAACCTCCACCGGCTCGACATCCCGAATGGGCGATATACGCGAAGCCATGAATGCCACCGGCCACCCTGCTCTTTTGATGGCCGATACCATCTCCTCGCTGGCGTCGATTGACTTCCGCCACGATGAATGGGGTGTCGATGTTACCGTCGCAGGCTCGCAGAAAGGCCTGATGCTGCCGCCGGGCCTGAGCTTCAACGCGGTCAGCGACAAGGCGCTGGAGGCGGCGAAAACCTCCAAACTGCAGAAGTCCTACTGGGCCTGGGACGAAATGGCCGGACCCAACAAGACCGGTTACTTCCCCTACACGCCTGCCACCAACCTGTTGTACGGGCTGGCCGAAGCCATCGACATGCTGCACGAGGAAGGCCTCGACAATGTGTTTGCCCGCCACAAGCGCCATTCCGAAGCCACCCGGCGCGCGGTGCAGGCCTGGGGCCTTGAGGTCCTGTGCAACGAGCCGAAAGACTATTCGCACGCGCTGACCGCCGTCCTGCTGCCTGACGGGCACAATGCCGATGAGTTTCGCGCCACCACGCTGAAACATTTCAACATGTCGCTGGGCAACGGCCTGTCACGGCTGGCCGGCAAGGTGTTCCGCATCGGCCATCTCGGCGATTTCAACGATTTGATGTTGATGGGTACGCTGTCGGGTGTTGAAATGGGACTTGGCGTGGCGAACGTTCCGCACCAGACCGGCGGCGCACAACGCGCCATGGAGTATTTGAAGACCGCCGCAACAGAAGAAAGCAGCTCTGTTGCGGCTGAATAACAATGACCTGCTGCAATTCCTTTTGGGAGGAAACTGAAAAATGAAAAGCATTATCAAGGTTCTGGCCTTTTCCACCGCACTGGCCGCAATGGTCTCTGCGGCACACGCTGAAAAACTGATCCTCAAATTTGGCCATGTCGGCAAGCCTGGTTCGCTGTTTGCAGCCTCGGTTGACGAGTTTGCCAAGCGCGCCAATGAAGCCCTCGGTGACAAGGCTGAAGTCCAGGTGTTCGGCTCTTCACAGCTCGGCAAGGACAAGGAACTCCTGCAGAAGCTGAAGCTCGGCCAGATCACCTTCTCGCTGCCGTCATCGGTGATGTCTTCGGTGTCAGACACGTTCGGCGTGTTTGAAATGCCGTATATCATCAAGGACCGCGATCACATGAAGCGGGTCCAGGCCTCCATGGGAGATACCTTCCAGGCGGCTGCAAAGGCCAAGGGCTACCGGATCCTGAGCTATTATGAAAACGGCTTCCGCCACATCACCAATAACACCAAGCCAATCGACAAGCCTGAAGACCTGGCCGGCATCAAGCTGCGCACGCCAAAGGGCTCATGGCGCGTCAAGATGTTCAAGCTTTATGGGGCAAACCCGACGCCGATGGCGTTTTCCGACGTGTTCACCGCGCTCAAGACCGGCGTGATCGATGGCCAGGAAAACCCCTATGCGCAGATCTGGTCGGCCAAATTCCAGGAAGTGCAAAAATACCTGTCGATCACCGGCCACGTCTACACACCTGCCTACGTACTGGTGTCCGATGAGCATTTCGGCAAGCTGCCGGATGATGTGCAGAAAACCCTGATGGACGTGGCTGCAGATACGCAAGGCTTTGTCTATGAAACCGCGGCCAGCCTGGAAACCGAACTGCTGGAAAACCTGAAAAACGGTGGCATCACGGTCAACACAGCCGACAAGGCAGCCTTTATCGAGGCGTCCAAGCCGATCTATGACGAGTTCTCAAGCTCGGTCGAAGGTGGCAAGGAACTGATCGAGAAGGTCCAGGCCGAAGCGTCCGGGTCTTAAACACAGGACGTACGTCGGGGATGATTTACCCATCCCCGTCCTTCCTGATGAAGGCCGGTGATCAATGCCGGCCTTCATTTTCTGAACTTCTTACTGATGCTAGGGGCAACCAGCATGACCGGCGTTTTCAGCCGCGGGCTTGGCCGCACACTTGAATGGATCCTGATCACCCTGATGGTGACGCTGACCACGCTGGTCATTGTCGCGGTGGTGTACCGCAAGATGGGCAACTCGCTGTCGTGGTATGACGAGGTCGCCTCCATCGTGCTGTCCTGGATCACCTATTACGGCGCGGCACTGGCGGCACTCAGGCGCAAGCATATCGGCTTTGACTCGGTGCTGCTGTCTATCCGGATGCCGATGCGCATGTGGGCGGTGGCATTCGGCGAAGTGGTGGTCATCGGCTTCTTCATCCTGATGGCCTGGGCCGGTTTTACCGTGCTGAACGTGCTGCAGGGCGAAACCCTCGACAGCCTGACCTGGATACCGGTGCAACTGACCCAGTCGGTCATCCCCGTCGGCGCCTTGTTATTCATCCTGTGTGAACTGCTCAGCCTGCCGGCCTATTGGCGTCAGATCGCTACCGGCCAGTCGTCAGAGCATTAGGGGATAAAAGGCCATGGTTGTTCTCGTCATTTTCCTCGTCCTCGTCGCGCTGATCTGCATCAATGTGCCCATTGCGGTAGCCCTCGCCGTTGCCGGCGTTGTCGGCCTGCTGCTGACCGAGGGAACCAGTTCCCTCGTTACTGTCGCGCTCGACATGTATGACGGGTCGACGAAATTCTCGCTGATCGCAATTCCGATGTTCGTGCTGGCCGGCGCCATCATGAACGCGGCCGGCATCACCTACCGGCTGATCAATTTCATCACCGCGCTGATCGGCTTCGTGCGCGGCGGCCTGGCCATGGTCAATATCGGCGTGTCGCTGTTTTTTGCGGAAATTTCCGGGTCCGCCGTGGCAGACGTGGCCGCCATGGGATCGATCATGATCCCGGAAATGAAGAAACGCGGCTACCCTGCCCCGTTTGCAGCCGCCGTCACCTCGTCATCGGCCTCACTGGCAGTGATCATCCCGCCGTCGATCCCGATGATCCTGTACGCCTCGTCGGCCAATACGTCGGTTGAGCAATTATTCGTGGCCGGTTTCGTACCCGGATTCCTCGGCGGCTTCGGGCTGATGCTGGTGGCCTACATCTTTGCGCGCAAATACAATTTCCCGGTGGAGGAGGCCTTCAACCTGAAGCGCCTGCGCGTGACCTTCATCGAGGCGCTGCCGACCTTCCTGCTGCCGATCATCATTCTGGGCGGCATTTTCGGCGGCTTCGTCACCGCAACAGAAGCAGCAGGCCTCGCCGTGCTGGTGTCCATCGGCATCGGTGTGTGGTACCGCGAAACCAACCTGAAAGAACTTTACAACGCCATGCTGGACGGCGGCATGCAGACCGCGGTTGTCATGGTGCTGGTGGCGGCATCGGTGCTGGTCGGCGGTTTCCTGACCCGGGCCCAGGTGCCGCAAGAACTGGCGGCGCAACTGCTGTCGATCACCGACAACCAGTACGTGATCCTGCTGATCCTCAACATCTTCTTCCTGATCATCGGCTTCTTCCTGCACTCGGCTGCGGCCATCATCCTGGTGGTGCCGATCGTGGTGCCGCTGATTATCCAGGCCGGCATTGATCCGGTGCACTTCGGCCTGGTGGTCACGCTCAACCTGGCCATCGGCCAGCAGACACCACCGGTGGCGTCGGTACTGATAACGGCGTGTTCCATCGCCAGGGCCAATATCTGGGATGTGACACGGGTCAATATCTGGTTCATCGCCGTGCTGATGACAGTGCTGTTGATGTGCACCTATATTCCGGCCATACCCATGTTCCTGGTGGAATACTTCTACCGATCCTGAGGAACTGGAGCGATATGACTGAACCGCAAGACCTGCTGTGGAGCGAAGACGACGGCGTCGGGGTAATCACGCTGAACCGGCCGAAGGCACGCAACGCCTTGACCTTCGCCATGTATGAAGCCATTCGCGACATCTGCGAACGCGCCGCCGGCAACAAGGACCTGCGCGCCGTCATCCTGACCGGGTCGGGCGACAAGGCATTTGCGGCCGGCACCGACATTTCGTCGTTCCGCAATTTCACCAAGCCGCAGGACGCACTCGACTATGAAGCGCGTATCGACCGGGTGCTGGCGGCACTTGAAGCAGTACCGGTGCCGACTATTGCCGCCATCTCGGGCGCGTGCACCGGCGGTGGCGCAGCCATTGCAGCATGCTGCGACCTGCGCATCGGTGCGCGTGACATGCGCTTCGGCTTTCCCATTGCCCGCAC
>JABDRA010000043.1 GCA_013041995.1 Anderseniella sp.
CCAGATAGCCCAACCGCAATTGCGGCGAGAAAACCTTTGAGAAGGAACCCATGTAGAGCACCCGGTTATTGTTGGCCAAGCCGATCAACGTGGGAAGCGGCGTACCGCGATACCGATACTCGCTGTCAAAGTCATCTTCCAGGATGAGGGCCTCGTGCCTGTCACTCCAGGCCAACAGATCCAGCCGCCTGGCCAGGGGCATGGTCACGCCCGTGGGATAGTGCCGCGACGGTGTAGTAATCGCCAGCCGGGCTGCCGGCATGGCAGCGGGGTCAAGCCCCTCCTCGTCAACTGCGACCGGAACCACGCCAACGCCCTGGTGTGACAGTTCGCTGGCGAACAACGGATAGCCCGGGTCTTCCAGCACCACGTTGTGGCCAACCAGACCAAGCGCCCGAATGAGCAGTTGTGTGGCGTCACCGCCACCTGCAGTGACAAACACCTGCGACGGCTGGCAGCGAAGCCCGCGCCATTCGTGAAGGTGGTGGGCAATGGCTTCGCGCAAGGCCGGATGGCCGGACGGGTCTATGCCGGACGCTGTGCGATTATCGGGATTTCGCCAATTTTGTTCCAGTAATTTGGCCCACTCATTGTGCGGAAACAACCGCGCATCGTGGGCGGCCGGTTGAAACGGCACAGGTGATGAGCGCCCTGTTTCAATAGGGTGAATGTCAAACGGTTCGTCAAACCCGGCTATCTTCAGCGATGTATCCGGCAAATGCGGCGCGACGAACAGCCCCTTGCCATGACGACCCTCGGCAAATCCTTCCGCCACCAGTTGATCCATGGAGGTTGTGACGGTGATGCGCGAAACGCCCAGGTCACCGGCAAATGCGCGGCTGCCCGGCAGCCGCCCACCCGGCGCAATACGGCCTGACAGGATCATGTCGCGCAACTGGCCGGTCAGTTGCACATGCAAGGGTGCGGCACTGGCACGATCAAGAGCGATTGCGGCAATGGCAGCATCTGTAGTGGACATATCGAATTTACCTATATTGGCTCTTTCTTTAAGGCCATTATTGCGCTGATCTGCTGCAAAGTCGATACATCAGGAGACATAAGAGCAATGGCACGGAAAGCAGACGCACCTAGTGAACGCACCCGGCTCAGGCGTTTGCATGAGCGCGGTCACTTTGATTCGGCATCAATACATGCAGTACTGGACGCAATGCCATTGTGCCATGTCGGCTATCAGCTTGACGGGGCACCGGTGGTGACACCAACCATGCAATGGCGCGAAGGCGATCATGTTTACTGGCATGGCTCGTCGGCAAGCCGGTTCCTGCGTGCGGCAAAAGCCACACAGGTGTGCCTGACCGTCACACTTTGGGACGGCATGGTCATGGCGCGCTCCGGTTTCCATCATTCCGCCAATTACCGATCCTGCATGGTGTTTGGTGAAGCTGAAATCATTGAAGACCCAGGTGACAAGGAAGCTCGGCTGAAGGCCATGTTTGATGTCTGGTTTCCGGGACGCTGGGATATGCTGCGGGCCATCAACAACAAGGAACTGAAGGGCACGACGGTACTACGCCTGCCGCTCGATGAGGCCTCCGTCAAAATCCGCACTGGACCGCCGGTGGACGATGAGGAAGACTATGAACTGCCAATCTGGGCCGGCGTTGTGCCGATGACGACGACGACCGGCATACCAATCGATGACCCGCGTAACCATGATGGCCTGACAGCGCCGGACCATGCAGTAAACTTCAAGGCCGGATAGGAGCCGACCCGACAATGCTCACCGACGAAATGCAATCCCTTATCCGCACCCATACTGCGGGATTTGTGGCAACGGTCCGCGATGACGGATCCGCAGCAGTTTCACCCAAGGCCACTTTCGTGGTGGTGGATGAGCGCACGATTGCATGCGGCAATATACGCTCGCCCGGCACGGCAGCAAATCTGCGCCGTAACCCGGCATGCGAAATCTGCTTTCTTGATCCGCTGACGCGAAAGGCAGTTCGGGTTTGCGGCACTGGCACAGTGATAGCCAAAGCGATTGCGTCTCACGAACTCACAGGTGTGTTTGAGGAATACTGGGCTGACTTCCTGCAGCACATGACCGGCTTCATGGTGTTTGACCTCACATCAGCAGAACTGATCCTGTCACCGGCCTATGATCATGGCGCGACGGAGCTGGAACTGGCAACTGCGAACAAGGCGAAAATGGCCGCCCTTTGACAAGAGCCGAAGCGGCTCGGGAGATCACTATGGCTGATACTGATATTGTGTATTCACGTGACACGTCCCGGGAAACCCGGCAACCGGTGTTGCTGGATGCTGCGCGTGCCATTCAGCTTGCCGCCCTTGTTACATCAACACCCGATGGCAAATTGAAAGTGTCGCACCTGCCACTGCTGGTCAGCGAAACGGCGGATGGCTCGGTCAGATTGTGCGGCCACTTTGCCCGTGCAAATGATCACTGGAAAATCATCGAGCGGGGCAATACAACATCCATGGCGATATTCCAGGGACCGCACACATACCTGTCTCCGTCCCACTATGCGAGCAAGCAGGAGACCGCCAAAGTCGTGCCGACCTGGGCGTATGTGATTGTCCATGCCCACGGTGTTGCCAGCACCTTGCACGATGCCGACCGGCTGCTGGCCCACGTCAACAGCCTGACCGACCGCAACGAAGCTGAACAGCCGGCGCCGTGGAAAGTGTCAGATGCACCCGATGACTATGTGGCAACCATGCTGCGTGGCATCGTCGGGGTCGAATTGCGCGTTAGCCAGTTCGAAGGCGTGTGGAAGATGAACCAGCACAGATCAGATGCAGACAAGGCCAGCAC
>JABDRA010000047.1 GCA_013041995.1 Anderseniella sp.
GGCTGCCAGGGCAGCCGCCCTGCCTGGTGCAATGCGTGTATTGGATATGGCCTATTCCGCCTCGCTGCTGGTCCGCCCGGCCATCTCCAGAGTATTTGGCCGGCTTCACCTGACCAGTAACTGATCCGGGCATCTGACACACATCTCTCGCCAGCACCTGCAACTTGTCGGTCTTCATTGAGGTGTCATACCAAAACAGGTCTACAGAAATGAAGTGCGAAACACTTGTCCTTGTCCTTGGCGATCAGCTTTCCGTCATTTCACCCGCCCTGAAGCGCGTGTGTTCCGACAATGACAGAATACTGATGCTGGAAGTCAGGGAAGAGGCAGAGTATGTGCCGCAGCACAAGATACGGCTCGTCCTGTTCTTTTCCGCCATGCGCCATTTTCGCGATGAATTGCGCGAACGTGGCTATAAGGTCGAGTACACACTACTCGACGATCCGGAAAACCGGGGGTCAATAGAAGGCGAACTGGTGCGCCGGCTGGACGAGTTGAAGCCTGAACGCCTGGTTTGTGTCGAACCGGGAGATCATCGCGTTCAGCGAATGATTGAAGCTGCAGTGGAAACAAGCGGTACCGAGATCGAGTTTCTTGCTGATACCCATTTCATGACATCGGTTGCAGCGTTCAGGGATTTCGCTGACGAACGCAAATCATTGCTGATGGAATATTTTTACCGGGACGTGAGGCGGAAAACCGGCATCTTGATGTCCGACAACCAACCGGTTGGCGGGCAGTGGAATTTCGACAAGGACAATCGCGATAGTTTCGGAAAATCCGGCCCACCCGAGATCAGGGCACCACGCCAGTTTGACCCGGATGATATCACCCGACAGGTGATCGGCATGGTCGAGACGCAGTTCCCGGAGGCACCGGGCCATCTGAAGCACTTCGACTATCCGGTCACCCGTGACCAGGCAGGCGCTGCGCTGCAGGACTTTGTCACTCATCGCCTGCACGGCTTCGGCCAGTACCAGGATGCCATGGCGATGGGCCGGCCTTACCTTTTTCACTCTCGCCTGTCATCAGTCCTCAACATGCATTTGCTGGACCCGCGAGACGCAGTGGAAGCCGCTTTGGGTGCACTGGATAACAGCGCAGCGGAGCTCAACAATGTCGAGGGATTCATCCGCCAGATTATTGGATGGCGGGAGTTCGTACGCGGTATCTACTGGACCCGCATGCCCGATTATGCCGATGCGAATGAACTGGACGCCGATCTCGACATGCCCGAATTCATGTGGTCCGGCGAAACCGACATGATGTGTGTCCGTCAATCGGTGACGCAACTCATCGACCATGCCTACGCCCATCACATTCAACGCCTGATGGTGCTGGGTTTGTTTTCCCTGCTGTTAGGTGTGCGGCCCTATGACGTGCATCGCTGGCACATGTCCATGTATGTCGATGCGATCGATTGGGTCTCATTGCCGAATGTGCTGGGCATGAGCCAATATGGTGACGGCGGCATCGTCGGCACAAAACCATATGCCGCGTCGGGCAACTACATTTCCAGGATGAGCAACTACTGCAGCAACTGCCGGTTCAACCCGAAAAAGGCAACCGGCGACGACGCATGTCCCATTACAACCCTGTACTGGGATTTTCTGTCCCGTACCCGCAACAAACTTGGTACCAACAGGCGTATGGGTTTCCAGTTCAAGAACCTTGATCGAAAAGACGATGGCGAGCGCCGTGATATCCGTCAGGCTGCTGCAAAACTCAAGACTGAATTCACACGGGAGACATATCTGTAGAAATGGAGGCGCAGGATGGCTTTGTCTTCCCGCTCCGGTCGCGCTGTCTACTTTTCAAAGCGACCCGTGGCGTCACGATCACGGTCGTATCGCTTCGTGAGGGGAAACGGCGGCAACCAGGATTCGCGACGGACGATCCAGCTTTCGTAGGTTGGCATCAGTTGGTCAGGCGCATCCAGGGATCCCAGGTTCACTTCGATTTCGTCGTCGGAGCGTGCGAAAACAGACGAGCCGCAGCTCGGACAGAAAAACCGCCCGGCATAGTCGCGTGTTTCGCCTTCGACAGTTACCGCATCCTGAGGGAAGATCGCGGATGCGTGAAACAACGCCCCATGATGCTTGCGGCAGTCGAGACAGTGGCAAAGGCCGACGCGGTACGGTGAGCCGGACGCCACGATTTTGACATTGCCGCAAGAGCAACCGCCCGTGAACTGATCCATGCTGCATCTCCTCCAGTATCAGGTAGGCAGCTTGTTTACAATGGACAGCGTCGTCATTGCAATTGCCTCATGCATCCGTTTGCAACCGTCAAACAACTTCATCTAGGCGTGAAGGGCTCTAACCGGTTGCAAGAGCGTCGGACCACACCCTGTGGAGGCGGCGCAGCTTTTCAAAGCGCGAGGGCGCGCGAAAGGTTTCCGCCGGGTCGCGAACCACGCCGGCATTTTGCAGTATTCTCTGCAGCGTCCTGCGATGCATTCCCAGAATGGCGGCTGTTCTTGTCGTGTTGCGATCGTTTTTCTCCCAGCGCGATATGATGTGCTGTAATCGGGCTTTGGACGGGCTCATCATTCTGGGAAGATCGTCGGGTTTGCGTTTGGCCGCGCTCAGCAGGGCGTGCTCGAGTTCTTCGACGCCCAGCGGTTTGACCAGGCAATCAGCCGCACCGGCCCGGGCCGCCTGCGCCGCCGTTGCAATATCAATGTATCCGCTGAGCATGACCACAGTTGAAGACGGCGAAAGTTTGCGGAGCAATTCCAGCGCATCCATACCGTTCTCGTCCTGAAGATGTACATCGATGACCGCGAAATCCGGCCGGGTTGAAACCAGGCATTCCCGGACTTCTGCAATACAGGTGGCTGAGCAGATCTTGTACCCCAGGTTTCCGAGGTTTCTGCCAAGGACGCGAACAAAAGCAGCGTCATCATCTATCAACATGATTGATTTCATTAGTGACTCCATTAATGCTCATTTCATGTAGGTAGTACGAGATGTTTTCGCCATCAGATTGACGCGCGGTATTTTGCCCCGGTAGCTGACTGCACTGTAAGGCGTGGAAATACCGCCTCAGGTGCCTGCCCTATTCATTACTCAGCCAGGCCTCGAAACGTTTCGTGCGCAGTTCTTTCGTGCGCGCATACCACAGGCTGTCACCATAAAGAGCGCGATTGGAATGCTGGGGCGCAGTCGGCAAGTGATCGCGCATCGGCACGCCGGTTTTCCAGTGAAGGCCGACCCTCGACAATGCCGAACGGCGCGCCGGCCCATAGGGAATTAATTCGGCCAGTGCAGCCATTTGCTCAGGTGCAGTGGCAAACCGGAGAAATTTCTGCGCCGTGTCCTGATCGCGCGCGCCGCGCAGGATGGCCCAGACCTCGTAACCCGTTACCTGACCATCCCAGACTATGGTTATCGGCGCACCGGTTTTTTGCTGGGCTGAAAAGAAGCGGCCATTATACCCGCTCGCCATCACGGCACGCCCGTCGCTCAGCATCTCTGCCGGAGTACCAACGTCCTGCCACCAGATGATGGAACCTCGCAAATTCTCCAGCTTCCTGAATGCCAACCGCAAACCGCGATCTGTGCTCAACAGGTCATAGACCTGACTGACCGGCACGCCTTCAGCCATCAACGCCCATTCGAGAATGATATCCGGACTGCGCTGAAGCGCACGTTTGCCGGGATAACGTTCCAGATCAAAGAAATCTGCGACATGTGCCGGTTTTTCACCCAGGAAAGCACGGTCATCAAAAGCAAAGACGGTCGCATACACGTTCTGGGCTACCGAGCAGGCGCGAAATGCCCCGGGCAGAAAGTCATCCGCGGGAGCAATCGTCTGGTGGGCATCTGCAATCTGCTGCACAACGACCCTGGCCAGCAATCCGGCATCACAGGCCGATATCGCCTGATCCTCGATCATGTCAACCACGTCCCAACCTTCTGCCTCTGCTCGAGCCTCCAGCGCTGCAACACCACCGCTATAAGTCACCGCCTTCACCCTTATCCCGGTGGCACGGGTAAACGGGTCATAAATCGCACGGCGTTGGGCAGCTTCGTACACACCACCCCAGGACACGACGGTGATGGTTTCATCAGCCCGGCTGCAAATCGGCGCGATGCACAACAACATCACTGCGATGAAAACCCTATGCAGTAGCATTTTCTTCCCGCCTCAGGTCATGGGTGGCCTTCAGATAGGCTTTGATGATTGCCGTTTCTGTCACCGCACCGACAAACCTGTTCGAATTCGTATCCACGACGGGAATGACATCACCTACAAATCCCTCCAGTTGCCGCATCGCATCTGAAAGTGTCGTTGCTTCATCAAACACCAGGGTCACAGGCTTCATCACAGATGACACAGGAGCAGCTGTTTCACCGGTATCGTCGCGCGCATCGAATACACCTGCAAGATGGGCGTTTTGATCGAGCACGAACACCTCGCTCCACGCAGCCGAACCCACGCGCCGCGCCACATTGCCGGCCGGTTCGTCCAGCGTGCATCGGGCAAAATCCTCAATCAGAAGGTCAGACACAAACTGGGTAGACAGCCGCGCGCGATCACGGCCCTGGGACAGATCCACACCCTTGCGCGCAAGCTGTACGTCAAACAAAGACCGGCCATAAACCCGATACGAGACCAGGTTCGAGAACACCACTGCGACCATCGCGGCTATGGTCAGGTCATAATTGCGGGTCAACTCGAACACGATGAGAATCGTTGTCAGAGGCGCCCCGATCACCGCACTTGTTACGGCCATCATCCCACAGATTGCATAGGCGACAATTCCTGATGTCGCCACCAGGCCCGTCGCATCAACAAGCATCCAGCAC
>JABDRA010000303.1 GCA_013041995.1 Anderseniella sp.
GGATTGTTCTTTACAGTCTCCGCTGAAGTAACGTTTTTGCTGTTTGACACCTTGCCGGCGTCCTTCCCCTTGCCCTTTTTGTCAGCAGTTTCTTTCGCTGATTTCACTGTTCCGGTTGGAGGCTTTGACATGTCGATTTCCAAACTTCGTTGATCTTGCTCAATCCACTCCAACGCAGGTCATGAGGTTTGGTTCCGGCAGTACACTTTCAGGTCCTGCATGGAACCTATCTGCTTCACTCACGTTGTCGTGATGCATTCCAATGAAGTCTGAAGGGACAATCCAATGAATAGCATTATCTATCTGGTCGGCCTCGTCGTCGTGGTCCTGTTTGTTCTATCGCTGCTTGGCCTGGGGTAGGCAACATGGCGAAATCAATTGAACAACTAACATCTGACCGGTCGACTTATTTCGACTGGTCTCCTGTCTGGGCCGGCACAGCCGTCGCAGTTGCAACCTCACTTGTCTTGTCACAATTTGGAGCTGCCGCCGGTCTTGGGGTAGGCAAAACCATGGTGAATGATACCACCGCATCCTGGGGAGTCTTGGTTGCGGGCCTGTGGCTGGCTGTCACAGCGCTCAGTGCCTCCACGGCTGGAGGATATCTGGCAGGACGGATGCGCATGCCGCTTGCGGCCGCTGACCCCAACGAGCGTGAATTCCGGGACGGGGTTCATGGTCTTACGGTATGGGCGGTCAGTACGGTCATCGCCCTGCTGGCTGCATCAATGCTGGCTTTGTCAGCGAGTGCCGGCGCCACAGCGGCATCTGCCGCTGTAACCGACATTCCTGAAAATGTGGCGCGTTATGCCCGCAACGGCTCTGTCATCATCGCCTTCGCGACAGCTGCGGCTGCGGCATTGGGCGCTGCTGCTGCATGGTTTTCTGCAGAAATGGGCGGCAAGCACCGGGACGACAACATCAATATCGGTGAACTGGTGCCCGCATTCATGCGCAAGCGCTGAGCAACCGAAACCTGGTTTCATGACGACAACGCAAGGAGACAGAAACATGAGTGACAAGAACGATACCACGGTGGTGCACACTGGCAGCTCCGGTGGTGCCGGCTGGTTTGTCGCAGTAGTGATTGTGTTGCTGGTGGCAGGAGGCGGATTGTATATGTATCAGTTCGGCGCCCTGTCCGGCGGCAGCAAGGATGTCAACGTGGAGATAAAGCTCCCCACACCGCCAGCGGCTACAGAATAAACAGGCCCTGGTCCGCCATCGAATACGACCCGGCACCTACATAGTAGGGGGCCGGGTCTTTGCATTGAAAACCGATATCATGAGGTTGCCACCGGGCTGTCAGCAGGGTCTGCAAGCCGACCGGCCAACAACAATGTGACCGGCGTGTGAAGGTCAGACCCTGTACTGGTTATAGCTGTCCGGTAAACCAAACGAGTGAGTAGTACATATGACAAAAGCATCAGATCTCTTGGTGCAGTGCCTGGAGGCAGAGGGCATTACCTGCATTTTTGGCGTGCCAGGCGAAGAAAACGCAGATTTCATGCTGTCGCTGCAAGACTCTTCCATCGAGTTTATATTGACCCGACACGAACAGGGAGCCGCCTTTATGGCGGCGGTCCACGGGCGGTTGACCGGCAAGGTCGGTGTTTGCCTCGGTACTCTGGGGCCCGGTGCCACCAATCTCCTGACCGGCGTGGCAGACGGGAACATGGATCGTGCCCCCATGCTGGTCATTACCGGCCAGGGTGCTACCACAAGGCAGCACAAGGAAAGCCATCAGGTCATGAACGTCGTGGACATGTTTCGTCCCGTCACCAAGTGGTCCCAGGCAATTCTGCAGCCATCGGCAATACCCGAAATCATCCGCAAGGCGATCAAGCTGGCGGAAGCCGAGAAACCGGGAGCTGTACATATAGAACTGGCGGAAGATATTGCCGGTATGGATGTCGATGCCGAACCTCTGAAACCGACGACTGTGCGTCGAGCCGCCCCCGACCAGAAAGCCCTTGATCAGGCCTGGCAACTGATAGCTGCCGCCAAGCGTCCACTGATCATTGCCGGAAATGGCACTATCCGAACGCGCGTCAGTCAGGCACTGCGATCATTCTGCAATGTCACGGGCATTGGCGTCCTGATGACATTCATGGCGAAAGGCGCCGTGGACCTTGATGACGAGAGTTGCCTGTTCACAATAGGTTTGGGACAGCGCGACTTCCCCATGGCGGTTGTGGAAGATGCCGACGTGATCATCACCATGGGCTATGACATGGTCGAATATCCCCCGGAAAACTGGAACTCTGACAACGATACCAAGATTGTGCATATCGATTTCATTCCTGCCGAGGTGGATGCGGACTATGTGCCGGAAGTCGAAATTGTCGGAGATCTCGCCATGGCAATATCGCAGCTCGAAGAACGCGCCAGACACGAAGACGTCAACTTTGACCTGGCCGGCCAGAAAAAACTTCACGCCACGATGCAGGAGGAGTTTGTTGCCTGCCGCAATCAGCACGGCAAGGGCCCGGTAAAGCCTCAAAAGGCCGTGTCAGACGTGAGGGACTGTCTTGGCCCTGATGACATACTTCTTTGTGGGGTCGGCGCGCACAAGATGTGGGTCGCCCGTCACTATCAGGCGCATGAGCCGGGAACCTGTATCATTTCCAACGGGTTTTGCTCGATGGGAATGCCTTTACCAGGAGCCATTGGTGCCGCGCTGTCCTGCCCCGGCCGCAAAATACTCGGCCTCGCAGGCGACGCCGATTTTCTGATGAACGTCCAGGAAATGGAAACCGCTTTCCGCCTTGGCACCGACATTACCATGCTGATCTGGGAAGATAACGCCTACGGACTGATTGCGTGGAAACAACAGCAGGAATTCGGAACCCACACCGATTTGAGCTTTACCAACCCGGACTGGGTCAAGCTTGCCGAGAGCTTCGGATGGGCCGGCTCGCGGTGCGACCATGCAGATGATCTGAAGGGCCACCTCACGAAAGCTTTGCAACATGAAGGACCAGCCCTGGTGGTTATTCCGATTGATTACAGCGAGAACATGAAATTGACCGAACGTCTGGGACGCTTAACCGCCAGATCAGGATGATTTTTGGTTGCATCAACCGAATCACAAACCAGGTCTCGGCAGGACGCCATCCTGCTGTACGGGCTGTTTACAGTACCCCGAAACGCCAACTCAGAAATAGATTGGAACCAAATGACTGTGTCGGCAATTAGGTATGAGGCTGTGACTTTATCAAAGTGTATGAAAACCATTCTACAGGATTGCAGCGCAATCTGATTGCTAGCAGTCTGCTTACTGATCGAACATAGGTGATTTTCACGGGCTCGCTCTCCGGTTTGCAGGTTGATACCAAAGGAGCCAGCTATTGATCCAGACAACTGGATATAGCGCCATGTGGAGAATGATGTGAATGACCGTTGATCAAGGCATTGTATTTGCCATCATCTTTTTTGCGATGGTGATGTTCGTCTGGAACAAGGTTCGATACGACGTTGTCGGCATGATTGCGCTGATGGCAGCCGTGTTGAGCGGTGTCGTGAGGGCCGATCATGCGTTCGAGGGCTTTGCCCATCCGGCCGTCATCACGGTGGCAGCAGTGCTGGTTATTTCTCAGGCATTGCAGAACTCCGGCCTTGTAGACCAGCTGGTTGCGTTGCTGGCCGGATCGCGCAGATCGCCCACCATGCAGGTTGCTGCAGGAAGCGGCATCGTCGCAGCGCTGTCGTGCGTTATGAACAATGTCGGCGCGCTGGCACTGATGCTGCCGGTGGCTGTACGAAATTCCTACAAGGCCGGCAGATCACCATCTCTGGTGCTCATCCCGCTGTCGTTCGCCAGCCTGCTCGGAGGCCTGGTCACCCTGATCGGCACGCCGCCGAACATCGTTATCTCCGGTTTCCGTGAAAGTCAGACGGGCACCCCGTTTTCCATGTTCGATTTCGCGCCGGTGGGCCTGGCAGTTGCAGGCGCAGGCCTGTTGTACCTGATCTTCATCGGCTGGCGCCTGTTGCCACAGCGCATCCAGGTTGACGGTGTCGATGACGATCTTTTTCATGTTGAACGCTACACGCTTGAATCCAACGTTCCCGAGGGCTCGCCATTGGCCGGCATGCGGGTTCGCGAGCTGGAAAACATGCTCGAAAACGAGGTAGCCGTCGTCGCAATTATCCGCAACGACGTTCGCCGGCTTGCGCCGCGTGGCATTGAGAAGGTGCGCCAGGACGACATCCTGATCCTGCAGGGCGACCCTGCCCTGATCGCACCACTGGCCGATGATGTTCAACTGGGATCACTTGGTCATGAAGTCGAAGGTGAGCAGGACCTAGAATCCGAAGACGTGGAAGTGATTGAAGCGGTTGTGTTGCCCAATTCGCCAATTGAGGGCAAGTCGATGCGCCAGTACCGCATATATGACCGGCTCGGCATCAACCTGCTGGCAGTTGCCCGGAAAAACCGACCGCCGACGGCCAGGTTGAAAAATATCCGGTTCAAGACAGGTGATGTGCTTTTGCTGCAGGGTGAAACCGAAGAGATGGCTGAGGCCTTGAAAACCCTCGGTTGCCTGCGCCTGGCTGATCGGGTCATCACCGACGGACCCGGTACCGGTAACATCTGGTTGCCAACCGGCATTTTTGCTGCAGCTATTGTTGCAGCCGCCGTGGGGCTAGTCACGGTGCCCATCTCCTTCATGATGGCGGTGCTGTTGCTCGTGCTGACAAAAACCATCTCTCTGGCCGAGGTATACGAAAGTGTCGAATGGCCGGTAATCCTGTTGCTGGCAACACTGATCCCCGTAGGCGAAGCGCTGCAGCACACCGGAGGAACGGACTTGATCGCCGGCGGGCTGCTTGGTGTGACCGGGGCACTGCCGATGTGGGCTATCGTCGCTCTTGTTCTGGGAGTGTCCATGTGGATGTCGGACTTCGTGCATAATAC
>JABDRA010000053.1 GCA_013041995.1 Anderseniella sp.
TTGCTGAAGCGCGCGGTGAGATTGCTGCGGAAGTTGTTTCCGCTGAAAAGCTGAATGCTGCGCAGCTCTCCAAGCTTAAGGCAGAACTAAAGGCTTCGGTTGGCTCTGACGTAGAGCTTGCCACTACTGTTGATCCGTCGATACTCGGCGGACTTATCGTTAGAGTCGGTTCCCGGATGGTCGATAATTCACTTCGCACCAAACTCCAGAACCTCAAGGTTTCCATGAAAGGGGTCAGCTGATGGATATCCGCGCCGCCGAGATTTCCTCAATTCTCAAAAAGCAGATCAAGGACTTTGGCAAAGAAGCCCAGGTCTCCGAGATCGGTCAGGTGTTGTCCGTTGGTGACGGTATCGCCCGTGTTTACGGTCTGGACAATGTTCAGGCCGGTGAAATGGTCGAATTCCCCGGCGGCATCATGGGCATGGCCCTGAACCTGGAAGTCGACAATGTCGGTATCGTTATCTTCGGTTCCGACCGTGACATCAAGGAAGGCGATACGGTCAAGCGGACCGGCGCCATTGTGGAAGTGCCCGTCGGCAAGGAATTGCTTGGCCGTGTGGTTGACCCGCTCGGCAACCCGATTGACGGCAAGGGTCCCATCAAGGCGACACAGCGCCAGCGTGTGGACGTCAAGGCGCCCGGCATCATCCCGCGCAAATCCGTGCATGAGCCGATGGCAACCGGCCTCAAGGCTGTTGATGCGCTGATCCCGGTTGGCCGTGGCCAGCGTGAGCTGGTGATTGGTGACCGTCAGACCGGCAAGACCGCCATTCTGCTCGACACCATGCTCAACCAGAAGCCGATTCACATAAACGGTCCCGAAGAAGACAAACTCTACTGTGTGTATGTGGCGTGTGGCCAGAAACGTTCCACGGTTGCCCAGTTTGTGAAGATTCTCGAAGACAATGGTGCGCTGGAATACTCCATCATCGTTGCGGCAACCGCATCTGATCCGGCACCGCTGCAGTTCCTGGCACCATTTGCCGGCTGCACCATGGGTGAATATTTCCGCGATAACGGCATGCACGCACTGATCGGCTATGACGATCTGTCCAAGCAGGCTGTCGCCTATCGTCAGATGTCGCTGCTGCTGCGCCGCCCACCGGGACGTGAAGCTTATCCCGGTGACGTTTTCTATCTCCATTCACGCCTGCTGGAACGCTCAGCCAAGCTGAACGAAGACAACGGGTCGGGTTCGCTTACCGCACTGCCGATCATCGAAACCCAGGCCAATGACGTGTCTGCCTATATTCCGACCAACGTGATTTCGATCACCGATGGCCAGATCTTCCTGGAAACAGACCTGTTCTATCAGGGTATCCGTCCTGCCGTGAACGTGGGTCTGTCAGTGTCGCGCGTGGGCTCTGCAGCCCAGATCAAGGCGATGAAGCAGGTGGCCGGCAAGATCAAGGGCGAACTGGCCCAGTACCGCGAAATGGCGGCCTTTGCCCAGTTTGGTTCTGACCTTGATGCGTCGACGCAGCGTCTGCTGAACCGTGGTGCGCGGTTGACCGAACTGCTCAAGCAGCCTCAGTTCTCGCCGCTCAAGACGGAAGAACAGGTTGTCGTGATCTATGCCGGCGTGAACGGTTACCTCGACGACATCGCGGTCAATCAGGTTGGTGAATTCGAAGCAGGCCTGTTGCGCCTGGTACGCGACAGCCATACTGACCTGCTGGAAGCACTGCGCACGAAGAAGGAAGTTACCGACGAGATCGGCGACAAGCTGAAGTCTGTTGTTGACGACTATGCCAAGGCATTCGCGGCCTGATTGGCGCTGTTCGTAGAGATCAACTGAGGGAAAATCAGGGACTATGGCCAGCCTCAAGGACCTAAGAAACCGGATCGCATCGGTTAAGGCAACGCAGAAGATCACCAAGGCTATGCAGATGGTGGCGGCTGCGAAACTGCGCAAGGCGCAGGAAGCCGCTGAAGCAGCGCGTCCCTATGCATCGCGCATGGGTGGTGTGCTGGCTAACTTGTCAGCGGCCATGGAAGGCCGTGTAGGCGGATCTGCACTGATGGCCGGCACCGGCAAGCAGGACACGCACTTGTTGATCGTATGCACAGCTGAGCGTGGTTTGTGCGGCGGTTTCAACTCGAACATCGCCAAGCTTGCCCGTGAGCATGCCGACAGGCTGATTCGGGATGGCAAGACCGTCAAGATCATCTGTGTGGGCAAAAAGGGTTATGATGTCCTGCGCCGCAAATACAATCATCTTATTGTTGATCGTGTGGACTTGCGGGAAGTCAAACAGGTTGCCTTTGGCAACGCGCATGAGATTGCCGGCAAGGTGTTGTCGATGTTTGACGATGGTGAGTTTGACGTTGCCACGCTGTTTTATTCCGAGTTCCAGTCGGTGATCTCGCAGATCCCGACCGCCTTGCAGATCATTCCCGCAAACGTGGCATCTTCCGACGGTGAAGCAGCTGATCTGGGTGGAGCGATTTACGATTACGAACCGGAAGAAAGCGAAATTCTGGAAGAATTGCTGCCCCGCAATATCGGCGTGCAGATTTTCCGGGCGCTGCTGGAAAATGCAGCGTCCGAACAAGGTGCGCGCATGTCCGCGATGGACAACGCAACCCGCAATGCAGGTGAGATGATCGACAAGCTGACGATGAGTTACAACCGTCAGCGTCAGGCTCAGATCACCAAGGAACTGATTGAAATCATCTCGGGCGCGGAAGCGGTCTAGATTGTTGAGATAGAAGGCTTAAGGGAAGGACCCGAAACATGGCCAAAGCACCAGCCAAAAAAGCGCCAGCCAAGAAGGCGGCCACTAAAACCGCTGCCAAGAAGGCGCCTGCCAAGACAGCATCAGCTGCCGGCCGAAAAACCGGCAAGGTCGTTCAGGTTATGGGCGCCGTCGTCGACGTGCAGTTCGAGGGGCATCTGCCTGAAATTCTCAACGCGCTGGAAACCGACAACGGCGGCAATCGCCTGGTTCTGGAAGTTGCCCAGCATCTTGGCGAAGGCACCGTTCGTACTATTGCCATGGACTCGTCTGAAGGCCTGATGCGTGGCCAGCCGGTAATCGATACCGGTGGCTCGATCGAAGTGCCGGTCGGTGAAGAAACACTCGGACGCATCATGAACGTGATCGGCGAACCGGTTGACGAAGCAGGTCCCATCAAGACCAAGGCAAAGCGCGGCATTCACCAGGATGCACCGTCGTTTGTGGAACAGTCCACGGAAGCTGAAATCCTTGTGACCGGCATCAAGGTGGTTGACCTGCTGGCACCTTATGCCAAGGGCGGCAAGATCGGCCTGTTCGGTGGTGCCGGCGTGGGCAAGACCGTTCTGATCATGGAACTGATCAACAATATCGCCAAGGCACATGGTGGTTATTCGGTGTTTGCCGGTGTGGGTGAGCGTACCCGTGAAGGTAACGACCTTTACTGGGAAATGATTGAGTCCAAGGTGAATGAAGAAGGCGGCGGTGGTTCGTCCAAGGCTGCTCTGGTTTATGGCCAGATGAATGAACCTCCCGGAGCCCGTGCCCGTGTGGCGCTGTCTGGCCTGACCGTTGCTGAGCATTTCCGCGACGAAGGCCAGGACGTTTTGTTCTTCGTGGACAATATTTTCCGTTTCACCCAGGCAGGTTCGGAAGTGTCGGCGCTGCTCGGCCGTATCCCGTCTGCCGTAGGCTATCAGCCAACGCTTGGTACCGACATGGGCACCATGCAGGAACGCATCACGACCACAACCAAGGGGTCGATTACCTCGGTGCAGGCCGTGTACGTGCCTGCGGATGACCTGACTGACCCGGCACCTGCCTCGACCTTTGCCCACCTTGATGCAACGACCGTGCTGTCGCGGTCAATTGCTGAAAAGGGTATTTACCCGGCCGTGGATCCGCTCGATTCGACATCACGCATGCTGGACCCGCAGGTTGTAGGTGATGAGCACTATGCCATTGCGCGCCAGGTGCAGGAAGTGCTGCAACGCTACAAGGCCCTGCAGGACATCATCGCCATTCTCGGCATGGACGAACTGTCGGAAGAAGACAAGATAGCCGTGGCCCGTGCCCGCAAGATCGAGCGCTTCCTGTCACAGCCGTTCTTCGTGGCCGAAGTGTTTACCGGGTCTCCGGGCAAGCTGGTTTCGCTGGAAGACACCATCAAGGGCTTCAAGGGCCTGGTGTCCGGTGAATATGACCATCTGCCGGAAGCTGCGTTCTACATGGTCGGCTCCATCGATGAAGCTGTCGAAAAGGCTGAGCGTCTGGCTGCGGAAGCTGCCTGATTGCCCGGCGTGTCGGACTGATTAACGGAGAGCCTTATGGCCGATCTCTTGAAGTTTGAACTGGTATCGCCTGAACGGCTGTTGTCGTCAGGCGATGTGCAGCAGGTGGTTGTACCAGGCACCGAAGGCGAGTTTACCGTTCTGGTCAACCACGCCCCTGTGTTGTCGACGCTTAAACCCGGTGTTGTGACAGTTACTGATGAAAGCGGAAATGCGGAACGCATTTTCGTGCGTGGCGGGTTTGCGGAAGTGAACCCGGCGGGCCTGACCATTCTGGCTGAGGAAGCTGTCGCGGTGAGTGAACTGTCGGCAGACGATCTGGCGCAGAAAATCCAGAACGCACGCGAAGATGTGACCGACGCCAAAGATCCGGAAAAGAAACGCCGCGCGCAGGAAACGCTCGATCATCTGACGCAATTGCAGTCCGCGCTTTAGATCAGTATGGCTTTTGATTGAATCAATCAAAAGCCATAAAACTGATCGCTTTCAAAGTACTAGAGCAACTTTACGGGTTCAAGTGAACCCATGTTGCTCTAGAGCGAACTCCAGACACTGAATTCAAGCCGGGCAGTCAAATGCCCGGCTTTTTGTTTGTGAAACAGGACCAGATCGCGATGAAACAGACAGCACCGGCGGCAGACCGCAATATGGGCATTGTGCGTGACCGGTTGCTAGAGATTGTGCCTGCAACCGCGCGTGACCTGCTGGAAGTGTCGTCTGGCACCGGCCAGCATGGGGCGCACTGTGCGCCTGCCATGCCGCATCTGAACTGGTGGCCGACGGAGTTCGATCCTGAAAGGCTGGCAAGCATCGCTGCTTATGCTGCCGATACGCCATCGCGCAACCTGATGCCGCCTCAGCAGCTTGATGTGACGGCGAACGATTGGGCAGATACCGTGCAGCCTGAGCGCACAGACGTCATCGTCAACATCAACATGATCCACATTGCACCGTGGGACGCGTGCACCGGGCTGCTGCGGGGGGCCGGGCGCAAGTTGAGCGAAGGCGGGTTGCTGATTTTCTACGGCCCGTTCCGGCAACGGGATGTCGAGACAGCAGACAGCAACGAAGCATTCGAGGTGTGGTTGAAAAGCCAGGATCCGGCCTATGGTCTGAGGTTTTTGGAAGACGTTGCCGAAGAGGCGTCCCGCCACCAGCTGTCATTGTCGGAAATCCTGCCGGTACCGGCCAACAACCTGATGGTTGTGTTCAGACGGACAGATGCCTGAATGCATCAATGACCTGGCTGTAGACGGCGCGTTTGAACGGCACGATCAGGTCTTCAAGTTCGTTGATGTCGGCCCAGCGCCATTCGTCAAATTCCGGCTTGTGGCCAATCCCCGAAATGTCGACTTCCGAGTCGTCACCGGTAAACCGGAAGGCAACCCATTTCTGTTTCTGGCCCCGGTAACGTCCCTTCCAGGCAACGCCGACCAAATGGTCCGGCAAGTCGTAGGTGAACCAGTCGTCGGTCTCTGCCAAAACGGTCGCCGAGCGCACGCCGGTTTCTTCGGTCAGTTCGCGCTTGGCGGCAGACGCGACGTCCTCGTCCGCATCGATGCCGCCCTGTGGCATTTGCCACCACATGCCAACGCCTTCAGCCTCATCGTCATTTTCCTGGACGATGCGATGACCGATCCAGACCCGGCCTTGTGGGTTCAGCAGCATGACGCCCACACATGGCCGATAGGGAAGACTGGCGTACTGGTCAGTTGTCATGAGAGCATACCCAGACCGATTTCCTAGCTGCGGCGGGCGACGAAAGCGGCAGACACCGGCACCAACAGAATATTTCGCCCGGCAAGTCCCTGTGCCCATTGCTCAATTGCTTCGATGGTTGCCGGTAAACCGGATCCGGTCGCAATGGCTATGCCGCTGTGGCGAGCCTGCGCTTCCAGCTTTTGCAAGGCCGCCAGTACGGATGCGGGAGTGCCATCACCATCGAGACTGACAACTGCCGAGCGCGCATTCAGCCCGAGAATACCGGCAAGTTGTGTGGCACGTGACAGGCCCTTGCTGCCATCATCGACATAGATCAGACCGCGTTTGCCAAGTTCTTTCAGGACAGGGCTTATCGCATCGTTGTTGCTGGCAAACTGAGCGCCGAGATAGTTGGTCACCCCGGCATAGCCGGCAAAACGGCTGAGATGCCAGTGAAGGGAGTCGAGGTTTTTCTGCGCCGGGACAGATGTCAGCAGTGTATACGGACCGGGATCGATAGACGGATAGCCAAACGGTTCCATGGGCAGGTGAATGTAAAGCTCGTGACCACGGGACCTGGCGTCATTGGCCTGCTGCTGCAGGTTTTCACCATAAGGCGCAAAACCCAGTGATACTTCCGGCGGTAACCTGTTTATCGCCGTTCTGGTCAGGCCTTCATTTAGTCCCATGCCGCCAATCAACAATGCGATTTTCGGCATGTCCGATGCCAACTGTTCACGAGAAAGCGGGCGGGCATAAATGGTTGAGGGGCTTGATCCGTCCTTGGCGCGCCGCGGTAGTGGTCCGTGCGGGCCTTTGCCGGTTATCTTGGCAACTGGTGCCGGCACCAGCGCCAGGCTGGCGCGCGACGGGATGAGCGCCTGCTGAGTGCGCGACGGTGCAAGATCGTCAATGGACAGTGCGCCTGCCGGGCTTTCCACGTCGCGCAATGATGTGCTGCCGTTTGCCAGTTGCTGCCGGCGCCGGTCGAGGTCGCTTTCATTTCTGCTGCCAAGCTCGGACAGGTCGATAACAGGCGTATCGGCGCCGGTGTCCTGGGACATCTCTTCACTGTCGGCTTCCGCGCTGGTCTGCGATTTGGCGGCGGGTTTTTTAACAGAAGAGGTGATGATCGGATCGGAGGTGTCGATGCGCATGTGAACGACGGGTTCGCCGCCGTGCGGTTCATGGCTGACCACGAGCCAGCCTGCCAAACCACCCAACAGTGTTATGCAGGCAAGCGATGTTGCCCGCAGGGCAGACGGGCGCGCTGACAACAAGCGTGCGGACAATGAGCGCCGTTTCAACGGCTGGCGAAGGTCGTTTTCCATTTACAGCTTACCCAAACTCCCTGTGAGTTGCTGTGAACACTTGTCCTGATTAGTTGGTCAAGCGCGGAAACTATACTCGCGAAATTGCTGATTCGTACCGAAGTAAGGCATAATTGGGAATTGTCGGGATCCGTACCCGATTCACACTGATTGTGAGCGTCAAACCGCTGCAGAGTACCCGGCGCGAGCAGTGCTCGCGCCGCCTGTCACAGGAAAGGGTCGGGTCTTCTAGTTTGCAGATGTACCTGACTGGGCTGCTGGTGCTTCGGCCTTCTTGGGCGTCAAACCGACAGTCTTGCCGTCAAGTACGTCAATTGCTGCCTTGAGCTGCAGGTCCTTTTCCTTGTCAGCCGGTACATAAGATGATGAGCCGGTTGATTCCTCACCCTCGCCTTCACCGGTCAGGTGACCTCGCAGGCTGGCCTCCGATGTGGTGCGGCTCGCCTGGGCCTTCAGCTCTTCGGGCAGTTCCTGCTCAATCTTGATATCCGGCTTGATGCCCTTGGCCTGGATCGATGTGTTCGATGGCGTGTAATAGCGCGCCGTTGTCAGGCGAATAGCGCCTTCGGATCCGAGCGGAATGATGGTTTGAACCGACCCCTTGCCAAACGAGCGGGTGCCGAGAATGGTTGCCCGTTTGTGATCCTGCAAGGCACCTGCCACGATTTCAGAAGCCGAAGCCGAACCGCCGTTTATCAGTACAACGATTTTCTTGCCATCGCTCAAATCGCCATTGGTTGCGGTTGAGCGATCGGTTTCAGAGCCGTTGCGGCCCCGAGTGGAGACTATAACGCCCTTGTTCAGGAAGCTGTCGGACACCGAGATGGCCTGATTGAGAAGACCGCCGGGGTTGTTGCGCAGGTCAATGATATAACCTTTGAGCTTGTCACCGAGCTGGGCCTTGATTTTGTCGACTGCCTTTTCAAGGTTGTCCTGGGTCTGGTCGTTAAAGGATGAGATGCGGATATAACCGATATCGTCGCGTTCAACATTGAAGCGTACCGCGCGGATCTTGATGATGGCGCGCTTGATGGTTACGTCGAACGGCGCATCCTTGCCCTTGCGCACAATTGTCAGTGTGATCGGCTCGCCGACCTTGCCGCGCATCTTGTCGACGGCTTCATTCAGGGTCAGCCCGCGAATTTCCTTACCGTCAATCCCGGTGATCAGGTCATTGGACAGTATGCCTGCCTTTTGAGCCGGTGTTTCGTCGATGGGAGCAACCACCTTGACCACTTCGTTTTCCATGGTCACTTCAATACCGAGGCCGCCGAATTCGCCGCGGGTCTGTACCTGCATGTCCTTGAAGCGCTTCGGGTTCATGTAGCTGGAATGCGGATCTAGACCTGACAACATGCCATTGATCGCTGTATCGATCAGCTTTTCCGAGTTGGGCTCTTCAACATAGTCGGCCCGTACCCGGTCGAATACATCACCGAACAGGTTCAGATAACGATAGGTTTCCTGATTGGATGCGTTCGCAAAATTCAGCGATTGCCAGGCGCCGGTGGCTGCGATAAAGCCGACAACGAAGGCGCCGGCGATCTTCAGGTTTGTTTTGTGCATTACGTGTCGGCTTTCCATCAAGGGTTGGATCAACGATCCTGATTAGCTGAGCATTCTGAGTAAAGGTTAGCGCGCTGTCGCTCTTCTCGCTAGCCTTCATTTCCGCCATTATTGCGGCGAAGTACCGCTTTTTGTCCGCGATCCACCCACCAGCGGGATGAATCGATGGCTTCAGCGCCATTTCTTACTTCTACGTACAGGATCGGTCTTGGATCGTCTATGCGGTCGCCGATCAAAGTTCCGCGAGCCGTATGCTTGCCCATCGTCCCGACGGGTTCGCCAGCGGTAAGTGATTGTCCTGCAGAAACGGTGATCTTGTCCAGACCTGCAAGCAACAAATGGTAGCCATCGCCGGTGTTTATGATGATCAGCTTGCCATAACTGCGGAATTCACCCGCAAATTCCACATCACCATCTGCCGGTGTGGTGATTTGAGCCAGTTTCCCGGTGGCGATGTGCAGACCCTCGGAGCGACCGCCATAGCCATCCTTGTCGTTGAAGTTGCGCACCCGTTCGCCCTGTGCCGGGTAAGCCAGCTTGCCGATGGAGGAGGCAAACCGGACAGCGGGGTTCTTGCGCCTGCGTTCCGCGGCAGCTTCCTGTTTCTTCTTCAGCTCAAGGGCAGCCTGGCGACGGGCTTTTTCTTCAGCTGCCCTGGCAACCCGTTCGGCTTCGGCGGCTTTTTGTTTGGCGACCTTCAACTCGGCAAGCCGTTTGTGTTCAGCTTCGCGTGCTTCTTGTTCAGCAAGTTGCCGTGCCTTTTCAGCAGCCAGTTTGGCGATCCTTTCAGCTTCGGCCTTCCTTTCCTGGGTGGCTTTCAGCTCGGCAAGCCGTTTTTCTTCAGCTTCAAGTGCCTTTTGCTCTGCAAGCAGGCGCGCTTTTTCCGCTGCTGCTTTGGCAATGCGTTCGGCCTGTGCCTTTCTTTCGGCCTGAGCCTTGGCCTCGGCAACCCGCCTGGCTTCAGCTTCACGGGCTTCAAGTTCGGCAATCCTGCGGGCCTCGTCTGCGGCCGCCTTGGCCTGGGCCTTGCGGCGGGCTTCCGCCAGGCCTGCCAGCAGTTGGCGAATATCCTTGGCTTTTTGTGCCAGTTGCAGTGCGCGTGTCTGTTCGGCCTCAAGTTCACGGGCAGTTTCTGCCAGCAGGGCCTGCTTGCGGATCAGCAATTCTTCCAGCTCGGCGCGTGCCGGCCCGAGATTGGTAATGTGGGTGTCCAATTCATTGCGGGCAGACACAATGCGCTGACGCACGGCTTCCAGCTCTGCCAGTTCACGGGTGAGGCTGGCGGCCTGGCCTTTAAGATCGGGCACGATGGCGCCGAACAGCAAGGCGCCGCGCACCGCCCGGGTCGCGTCGCCGGGTTCGACGGCCAGCGGCGGTGGCGGATTACGTTCCAGTTTCTGCAATCCGACCAGCAGCTCAGCCAGCACACCGCGCCTGGCGCGCAGCCTGGAGCGCAGTGTGTTTTCCTTCAGTGCAAGCGACAGCAGTTTCTTTTCGCTTTCAGTGATACGGGCTTCGCGTGACTGGATGTTTCCGGCCAGTGCGACGAGCCGGTCCGACACGCTTGCCATTTCTGCGGCCAGCGCCTCGCGCTCGCGGTCCAGCGCGGCGGAGCGGTTTTTTGCCTGCCCGATCTGGCGTTCAATGATGCGCAGGCGGTTGGTTTCTTCATCCAGGTTGCCCTGGGCCGGGGTGTCTTGCGCATGGGCGGCTCCGCCCAGCAACCACAAGCCGGTTGCAGACAGCAGAATCCCTTTATGAAATGCGCGTATCAAAATTGGGCTTCCAGCTTGGGTTGATCATGCTCCAGGCACAGGTTCCGGTGTTTCGCAGTCCGGCAATCAGCCGAATCGTCAGTCCCGGTGATACGGATGATTGACCAAAATGGTGACCACCCGGTAAATCTGTTCCGCCAATAACACACGCGCCAGCATGTGTGGCCAGGTCATGTGGCCAAATGACACCATATATCGGGCATTTTTACGGATTTCCGGTGCATGCCCGTCCGGGCCGCCGACGGCGAAAACCAGATCCTGGGTGCCGGATTCCAGCTCTTTCTTGATGATCCCGGCAAATTCGGCCGTGTTGAAGGATTTGCCACGCTCATCGAGAACGATAAGTACGGCCCCGGATGGGGCCGCGTCTATCAGCAACGCTGCTTCTTCTGCGGCGCGCGCGGACGCTGAGGTTTTACGGGATTCGGCGAAATCAACAACGTTCAGTGCCGAAATACCGGCCTGCCTGCCTACCTGACGGGTGCGCTGTGCATAGGTGTCGACAAGCTCTGCCATCGGCCCGGCCTTCATTCGGCCTATGGCGGCTATGGTCAGTTTCAACGTTTAAGTCTCTTTAGGACACTGCTGTATCTGCAGGTGCGTCCGGCGACCAGAGTTTCTCGATATTGTAAAATGTACGAACTTCCGGCCGGAAGATGTGAACGATCACGTCACCTGCATCCATGACCACCCAGTCACAGTGGGGCAGTCCTTCAATCCGGACATTTTTATAGCCGGCATCCTTCAGGGCAACGGACAGCTGATCGGTAATCGCCGAGACATGACGGTTCGATCGCCCGGATGCGACAATCATGCTGTCAGCCAGTGCTGCCTTGCCATTGAGGTCGATGGAAACGACATCTTCGGCCTTGGCATCGTCGAGGCATGACTTGATGATCTTGGAGAGGGGCGGCGTGGCCTTGCGGCGAGACGCAGGTGCTGGTTTAGCGGCTGTGCTTTGCGAGCCGCTACGCATAGATTGGCTTGTCAGGGTTCGGGTCCTCTTGATGGCTGGAAGGCATGCGGGCTTGCTGCCTTGCAGTAATCTGTTTCTGACGGTTTGGCTGCACGATATGCCTGTTAACCTTTTCCGTTGAACGAGTGGACGTTAACAAATGACAGCGTACGCCCGATTCTGTTGCGATTCAAGCTGCAGAGTGTGACGTGACGATGACTGCCACGCCGTTTGGCGAGTTTTGGGTCAGGATCCATTACTTGAGTGAAAGCGTCGGATGTCGATTCTGGGTCCAAGCCAACACCGAAAAAGCACCATTTGTTAAATTTACTGACTTGTAAGAGGGGCGTTGATACCCTTTTAGGAAAGCCTTGAAAACTGAAACGGCAACTCTGGAGATCGGCCAATGCTTGAAGTGAATGAAGAGATAGCTGACCTCGCGCGTCTAAGAGAATTGTTGCCAACCGAAGGGTTCACAAACACCTTTCTCAAGGTTTCTGATCAGCTCAATCCAGTTGCAGAAAAGTTTATCAATGCTGCACCGTTTGTCGTTATCGCGACCAAGTCTTCCGAAGGACTGATCGATGTATCGCCGAAAGGCGATCCGGCAGGTTTTGTGGAAGTCTATGACGGCAAGACACTTATCATTCCAGACAGACTTGGCAATCACCGGGTGGACGGGTTCCGGAACATATTGGAAGACCCGAATATAGCCATTCTGTTTGTGGTTCCGGGGCATGGAGACACACTTCGGGTTGCGGGCAAGGCGCGTATCGTAAAGGACCGCGCCATCAGCGAAAGACATGCAATCAAGGGACGCCAACCTTTGCTGGCACTTGTTGTGGATGTCGAAGAGGTCTTCATGCACTGCTCGAAAGCCTTCATCCGATCCCGATTGTGGCAACCTAACCATTGGCCCGACAGAAAGACCGCGCCAACGCTGGCGGAATGGGTGATCGAGGCTGTCGACAGGGAACAGACTTTGGACGAAGTGCAAGACGACCATTCAGACGATGAGCGGGAAAGATTGTACTAGGGTTCTGACCCTAGAGCGCGTCATTCGCTCCTAGCTGTACATGAGACTAAGACGACTGCCAGTCATCGTCAGCGATAAAAACGTCATTCAATTCCGGGCAAGGTCGGCATTGTCCTTACAACTGACCTGTGCTTTCCCGAGATTGTCGGGTTCTTCGGAGTCTACCCGTTGCCATAGCCGCCGCTGGTGTTATTGCCATTGCGAATGGCGGTGGAGCTTTCATAGCGCCACGGCATGTTGAGAAAACACCAGGCCGGTGCTGCCCTGTCGGCCAACTGGCCGGCGTCGGCTGCGTCGACGCGGTGATCTGCCAGCAATCGCGCTGCCGGTGAGCCCAGGGCCTTCTGGGTCCAGCCCGGCCTGGCGAACACGGCAAGCGGCAAGGTGGCGGGAATTTCGCGCCAGTCGTTCCAGTGATGCAGGCCTGCAAAGCTGTCGGCGCCCATGATCCAGACAAACCGGGACTGCTGGAACATCGGCAACAGGGCGCGAAATGTCTGCGCGGTGGTGCGGGTGCCCAGCTTTGCCTCCATGCCGGTCACAATCAGCCGCGGGTTGACCGTCAGGTTTTTGGCGTGGGCAATACGGTCGTTGAAGTCTCCGGTGTCACGGCTGTCCTTCAGCGGGTTTTGTGGTGACATCAGCCACCAGACCTCATCCAGTTGCAGCCGCTTCAGCGCTTCCTCGGAGAGCGCCACATGACCTTTATGAGCCGGGTTGAAGGACCCGCCGAACAGGCCAATTCGCTGGCGCGAAATGGCGGAAACTGAATACAGGCCAGAAATCATGGGGTGTCCGTCATGGCCGGATCTGTCCAGAGCCGCGCACCTGGTACTTGAAGGTTGTGAGCTGTTCCAGTCCGACCGGGCCGCGGGCGTGCAGCTTACCCGTGGCGATGCCGATTTCCGCACCGAAACCGAACTCGCCGCCGTCGGCAAACTGGGTCGAGGCATTGTGCATGACGATTGCACTGTCCACTTCATTCAGAAAGCGCACGGCGGCATCAGCGTCTTCGGTGATGATGCAGTCGGTGTGTTGCGATCCGAAGCGGGCGATATGGCTCATGGCATCATCCAGGCCGGACACCGATTTCATGGCGATAACCGCGTCGAGGAATTCCATGCCCCAGTCGGCCTCGCTTGCAAGGCTGCTGGAGCGCGATACGGCATTGATCGCCTGATCGGCATGCACTTCGCATCCTTTCGCCCTCAGAGAATCGATGATGGCGGGCGCGTGGCTTGCCACGACATCTTCATGGACCAACACACACTCGGCTGCGCCGCACACACCGGTACGGCGCATTTTTGCATTGGTGATGATGCTGACCGCCATGTCGAGATCAGCAGCCTTGTCGACATAGACGTGGCAAATGCCTTCAAGATGGGCAAACACCGGCACCCGGGCTTCGTCCTGCACCCGAGCTACAAGCGACTTGCCGCCGCGCGGTACGATGAGGTCGAGCGCGCCGCCCAAGCCCTGCAGCATCATGCCGACAGCGGCACGGTCCGGGACAGGGACCATCTGTATGGCCGCCTTCGGCAGCCCCGCTGCCTCAAGACCTGCCTGCAGGCAGTCGACGATCAGGCCGGAGCTGTCATGACTGTCAGACCCGCCGCGCAAGATAGCGGCATTGCCTGACATCATGGCAAGCGCACCGGCATCTGCGGTGACGTTGGGCCGGCTTTCGTAGATAATGCCGATGACACCGATGGGCACGCGCACGCGGGTGAAGTCCAGACCGTTGGGGCGCTGCCAGTTGGCCATGACGGCACCAACCGGATCGGGAAGTGATGCAACATCTTCCAGACCGCGTGCCATCGCCTCGATGCGCTCTGCATTCAGTGTCAGCCGGTCGATGAAGGAAGCCGGTTTTCCGGCAGCTTCGGCGCGGGCAACGTCTGTTGCATTGGCAGCCAGCAATTGGTCTTCCGAGGCCCGGATACGCGATGCCATGGCCCGCAGCGCGGCCTGCTTTCTGGCTGTGGGCGCTGTCGCCAGTATGGTCGCGGCATCGCGGGCGCGATCGCCAAGGGCCTGAATGTCGCGCTCCAGATCAACTGAAGCGGTGGCAATGGTTTCAGCCATGTTCATGCGGTGTCCTTTCCGGTCATCACCAGATCATCGCGGTGTACCATTTCATCACGCCCGGCCAAACCCAGCAATTCCTCAATTTCCGATGATTTGCGCCCGGCAATAATTTCCGCATCCGCGGCATCATAGGCGCTCAGCCCCCGGGCGATTTCCAGGCCGCTCAGGGTCACGATGGAAACCGTGTCGCCGCGCGAAAACTGGCCGGCTACCTGGCGCACACCGGCGGGCAACAGGCTGCGGCCCTTGCCAAGCGCGCCGGCCGCGCCTTCATCGACGATCAGCCTGCCGGCAGGCTCAAGCGAGCCTGCGATCCAGCGCTTGCGGGCCGTGGCCGGCGTTGCGGCTGACCTGAACCAGGTGGCGCGGCTGCCGTTCAGAATGCGGGTGAGCGGTCTGTCTTCATGGCCTGAGGTAATCACCATGGACGCACCGGCGCTGGTGGCGATGCGGGCGGCTTCAATCTTGGTGATCATGCCGCCGGACCCCATGCCCGACACCGGGGCACCGGCCATGGCAACAATGTCGGGGGTGATCTCGTCAACCTGGGCCACGAATTCGGCCCCGTCGGTATCCGGTGGCGCGGTATAAAGCCCGTCCACGTCAGACAGCAGGACCAGGCAAGTGGCCGACATCATCGAGCTGACGCGGGCAGCGAGGCGGTCATTGTCACCATAGCGGATTTCCGATGTGGCGACGGTATCGTTTTCGTTGATCACCGGCACCGCACCGTGGGTCAGCAGCGTGTTCAGTGTGGCGCGGGCATTGAGGTAACGGCGGCGCACTTCGGTATCGGTCAGGGTCAACAGCACCTGTGCCGAAACAAGATCATGACCGGCCAGAGCCGCCTGCCAGCCCTGGGCCAGGGCGATCTGGCCGACGGCCGCAGCGGCCTGGCTTTCTTCCAGTTTCAACCGGTTCCTGCCCAAACCGAGACGGCGGCGGCCAAGCGCGATGGCGCCGGACGAGACAAGCAGCACCTGGGTACCGCGCGCGCGCGCCTCGGCAA
>JABDRA010000054.1 GCA_013041995.1 Anderseniella sp.
CCTGCTCGCGGCGCAACTCGGCTGCAGCCTGTTGTTCGGCCACTTCGGCCTGACTGGTCGCGCGCGTGGTTTCAATGTGGCGCTGCTGATCAATGGAGGCCTGTTCTTCTTCCTGTTCAATAATCAGCTTGCGCTTGGTCGCATCCAGATAACTCTGCCGCACTGATACTTCGGCATCAGACTCGATTGCCGCACGTTCCTTCTTGTTGACCGCAATAATCTCGGCAAGCCGCCGCATGCCAAGCGCATTGAACGCGTTGTTTTCGTCCAGGACATTGAACGGGGTCTGATCAATCCTGGTCATGGATACCGATTCAAGAACCAGACCGTTCTTGGCAAGGTTGTCCTCCAGCATCTCGCTGACCTCGCCGGCATATTCGCCGCGCTTGTCCTGCAGCTCATCCATGGAGTAGCGGGCCGCAACAGCCAGCAACGCATCGACGAGCTTGCCTTCGAGTGTCTCGGCCAGTTCAGACGCGCGGAACGATTTTCCGGCCAGCGCCTGTGCTGCAGTTGCCACCCCTTCAGGTGTCGGCTGCACGCGAACATAGAATTCTGCCGTGGCATCAACCCTGAGCCGGTCCCTGGTGATCATCGACTTGGCGCCCTGGCGCTCGATCTCCAGCCGGGTCGTCTTCATGTTGACTTCGGAGACCTTGTGCAGGAACGGCATTGATATGCAGCCGCCGTCCAGCACCACGCGCTGGCCACCCGCGCCGGTGCGGATCAGCGCAACTTCACGCGTTGCCTTGCGGTAGAACTTGTTGAGAAAAATAATTGCCAGTATGAGCAGGACGAGCAGCAAAACCGCTACGACGAACCAGACCATGCCCCGATCCTCCCAAACTAACTGTATGCGCAGCAATAACGCATGCTGCCCCTTCAACGCCCCTCCCTGCCGTTTTCAGGGCTTCGCAAGGATCGTCTGAACCCAAAGTCTATGCTTCGCTCAACTCAGGCGTCAACGCAAAACGGTTTCCATCCCACCTGCCGGGCAGGCACAGTCTCAGCCGTAAGCCTTGCCAGGCAACCTTATTGCCAAATCTGAAATGAGTGACATCTTTTACCCAGGCTCCTAATATTTGGAACTGAGGAATTCAATTCTCACGTACAAAGGCACCTGCGAAATGGCAAATCGTCCCGTTTTGATTACCGGCTTCGAACCGTATGGCGGACGCGGCACAAACCCCGCGCATGAGGCCATGAAGCAACTGCATGGACGCACCATTGACGGCAAGACAGTGATCGGCCGCGGCCTGCCGGTATCATTTGGCAGGTTCCCGGAAATAGCCGCAAACCTCATTGAAGAGCTCAATCCGTCAACGGTCATCAGCCTTGGCCTGTGGCCGGGTGAAAGCATGATCCGGATTGAGCGCATCGGCGTGAACATAGCCGACTTTGGCATTCCCGATAATGACGGTACTCTTGCCGTCGACGAGCCGGTGGATCGCAATGGCGCAGCAGCCCTGATGTCGACGCTGCCCACGCGAGCCATCGAACGCGCCATTTTGCGCGAAGGTATTCCCGCCAGTCTGTCCGCAACCGCCGGCACCTATCTGTGCAACATCTGCCTGTACAGTTTCCTGCAGGCAGCACAACAGCATCGCGAACCGGTTGCCTGTGGCTTCATACATGTGCCTTACATGCCAGAGCAGGTTGCAGAACTGCTGGTTGCGGTGCGCGATCAGGCCAGTGTGGAACTGCACCAGCGCAGCGACTTTGCCTCCATGGACCTGCAACGGATTATTCGGGCAGTTGAGATCGCAATTTTGCAGTGATTATTCGGTTCGCGCACATGCCTCCTCAGCTGCTTATCGGATCGAATCATTGCCAAGCGCATATTTGTCGCTAACCTCGCTGCCTGTAACCCAGAGGAGGTTTCTTATGAAACTCAGTGCCCCGACAACGGTTCTGTTTGTCGTATCGGTGGTTGTTGCCGTGCTTGCGCTCCTGCCGGTTCTGGGAGTGGCCGCTGTTGTACCGGTCAGTTCATTCTGGCTGATGGCCATTGCCTATGCCGTGCTCGCCATTGGGTGTCTGTTCAAGGGCGCTTGATCGCTGGAGAGGCTCTTAACGCCTCAACTTTGCCAGAACCCTGGGTAGCGGGCGGGCCGCAAGTGCCCGGTATCCATCATTCCTGAAGTGTCGCCCGGCCGGTAATTCGCCATGTGATCAACTACACATCACGAGGCTGTGACCATCTGTAGGTTTTCCCACATAGACAAAACAACAAGGGCGCCAAAGCTCGGCACCGAGAGGAATAGACCAATGACCATCAAGTCAATTATCACTACAAGCATCGTCGCAGGTTCAGTTCTTGCAGCAATTTCCGGTACTGCCTTTGCCGGGGGCAACTATTACGGATCTCACCAGAGCCCATATGGCGGCCACAGCCATGTGGAACTTGGCCCGGCGGACGCCAACGAGGACTTCGCCTTTTATGACTGTAAATGGCTGAAAAATCGTGCCCTGGATACCGGCTACCGCAGCCATTGGCGGGCATATCGCAAATGTGTCAGGCAGTACGGCCAGTAAAACCTGCAGACCCGGAAAGGGTGTCAGACCCGGCATTTTTTAGAGCCATTTACCCTTAAATAGACGTGTTTGACCGATTTTCTGCGTTCGCTGGCTAGGCACGGCTCCCGCCGTGGTCTGGTTGACCACAAGGGAGCTGTAAGGCGGTCCAGCGGGCGCAG
>JABDRA010000059.1 GCA_013041995.1 Anderseniella sp.
GGGTTCGTCAGGCCCAATTGTGCCGCCGCATCGGCCCGCGGGCTGCTGCCAACTTGTTAGACAGAAGAACCCGGCAAATCCGGAATTGCAGAATTGCCGGACGCAACGAGGGCTCTGGACGCTCGCAGTGTCGTGAGTACGCCCGTTCGGCCGTTCAGCAGGCCCGCCAGGCACGTCGACTTGATTGCGGTTACAGCGGAAGACGCTGGAGCCGGAATTTCCGAAGACATCTGAGATGGTGCGCGTCGGTTACCGATCGCAGGCTCCGCCGTGAATACAGGCAACGTGAGCGGTTGCTTGACCAGTGTCAGTGATCAACGGATTCTAAGCAGCAACAATCAATCGATGACAGGGAACTGGTGACGACAAGGCTTGCAGCCTTGACGCGACCGGCTCCCCCCTGCATCAACTGTGAATTGATAACCGCCGGATTACGTTGGGATGCCCATGCAGATTGCGACCTGGAATATCAATGGCGTCAAGGCGCGCCTGGAAACGGCCATTGCGTGGCTGAACGAGGCGCGGCCCGATGTTGCGTGCCTGCAGGAGATCAAGTCCGTCGATGAGGGATTTCCCCGCACTGCGTTTGAAGACATTGGCTACAATGTGGTTACGCATGGTCAGAAGGGTTTCAACGGTGTCGCAATTCTGTCTCTCAAGCCGGTCGAAGATATTGTCAGGGGGCTTCCCGGTGACGATACTGATGAACACGCCCGCTACATCGAGGCAGTGGTCAGCAGCGACAACACAGTCTGCCGGGTCGGATGCCTGTATCTGCCCAATGGAAACCCGGTCGATACACCGAAGTACCCTTACAAACTGGCGTGGATGGACCGGCTGATTGCTCATGCGAAATCCAAGCTGCCTTTGGAAGAGCCGTTTGTGCTGGCAGGCGACTATAATGTGATTCCCGAGCCGCGGGACGCTGCGCGGCCGGCAGAATGGACCGAAGACGCGCTGTTCAGGCTGGACACTCTTGAAAAATACCGCGAACTCACAGCGCTCGGCTTCACCGACGCGGTACGCAGTTTTGACCAGTCAGACGGTGTCTACACATTTTGGGACTATCAGGCCGGTGCGTGGCAGAAGAACAACGGAATTCGCATTGATCATATGCTGCTGTCCGCCCAGGCGACCGACAAGGCAATCGGTTGTCGGATAGACAAACATGTGCGCAGTTGGGAAAAGCCGTCTGATCACGTCCCAGTCATCGTTGAGCTGGAAATATAGGCCTGCGACCCATCAGTTGCTTTGAAAGCGATCAGGATGATTTCTGGTTGATGCAACCCAGAATCAACCTGATCTAATTTTGTGCCTGCCGGGTGCGCACCGGAAAACGACTGGACCATCTTGTGTAAAGGTTGTTTGCTTCACCAAGCTTTTTCTGACTGATTTCAGAAACCACTGCATTGGTCTTTTTCACGATCCTCCGGTTCAGGGACGCGCCTGCAGTATCAGCTGCAATTTTATACCACACCAGCGCGCGAACCTTGTCGCCGCTTTCGTTGTATATGTCTCCCAAGAGCGCAGCAGCCGGGGCATAACGCTTCTGCGCAGCTGTTCCGAGCCACCGCATTCCGTATGACCGGTCCCGGGCGACACCCTCACCGTTCAGATACATGAGGCCGAAGCCGTACTGGGCTCCTGCATGACCGGCTGAGGCGGCGGTCTGATAGTAATGCAAAGCCTTGCTCACATTCTTTCTGACGCCGGCTTTCTTATG
Organism: Anderseniella sp.; assembly: GCA_013041995.1. GTDB lineage: Bacteria > Pseudomonadota > Alphaproteobacteria > Rhizobiales > Aestuariivirgaceae > Anderseniella. Next base: position 1,724 of record JABDRA010000059.1, read on the forward strand.
ACCCGTACGCAGATAGTTGGCCATTCGTGTCAGGCTATCGAGCACAAAATAGCGCTCATTGCCCGACACTTCCGATCTGCTGTCGACATAGTCTTCTGCAACGCGGTTGTAGTGCTTGAAGGCCGTTACCTGATCGGCTGATACGCCAAGGCCCTTTCGGAACATGTGGGCCAAAAGCCAATTGGCCTGAATGCTTCCTTCGCTGGACGGCAGGTCCAGATATGGCAATGAAGCAGAAAAATCCTTAGCCCTGTAAGCCACCAAAGCAGCATTGAGATCTGCCTGCGCCTGAGAGGACAATTGACCAACAGGCAGTTCCTGCTTGCTGGGTGCAAAGGAATAAAATCCGGGCGGCAATTGCGCTTGCGCCCATGTCTGTCCGGATGACAATACGGCGACGCCAGCGACCAGCATCAAGCCGGCGGCAACACGCAATTTTGTCAGGCCGAAGCCGTTGTTGGTCTGCTGACCCATCCCACCCCTGGAACAACAGTAAGACCGGTACGGCGCGCTTTGCGGGCCTTCCGATAAGTGCCTGACCGGCAACTTGTCCTTACTTGTTGATCTTGCAATCATCTCGTTTGTTTAGCCCCTGGTGTACCTGTTGACTTCCACATCGCCCGTAAGTGCGCAGCCTCTGTTAACTGCATGATTTTCGGTTCTTGCTACCTTAGCGGGTACCAACTTCTTATAATCCTCATTTGAGCGCGATTAAGGCAGGAAGTTGCCGCTGGTGCAGATTTTCGAAAAGTGTGACATATTTACAACACCTGATTTGCATCGGATTTGGCGGTTGCCGACAACCGGAAATAGGCTACGATTGCGCTGATTCTCGCCGATTTGAGCGTTTTTCGGACTAAAAAGGACCCACCCCAAATGCCCCCTACACTGTTTGGAAACCAATCGACAGGAATTCCGCCGTCAGGCGCTGAACCGGTACGAATCGAGTACGTCCCTCAGCAGGGACTGGGTGTGATCGCCATTACAAACTTCCTTTTGAACCTGATCACGCTGTCGTTTTACCGGTTCTGGGCGAAAACCCGGGTCCGTCGCCATATCTGGTCCAGTGTCCAGGTCAATGGTGAGCCGGTCGAATATACCGGTACTGGAAAAGAGCTGTTTTTCGGTTTTATCATCATCATGGTCGTTGTGTTCTTGCCACTGGCGCTGATTGCTACGGGCCTGGCCGCCTACTTCGGACCTGAAAGCGCAGCCGTTGTGGCCTTCCAGTTGATCATTGGCCTGGCGCTGGTCACACTCTACGGGTTTGCGATTTACCGGGCCAGGCGTTATCGATTGTCCAGAACAGTCTGGCGCGGCATCCGCGGCGCGTTGCCGGGGTCCGCCCTATCCTACAGCGGCAAGTATTTTGGTTCGCTGCTGCTTGGCCCAATGACCCTCGGCTGGTCCACACCTGCAATGAACCTGATACTGGCGGAACACATTACCAACGACATGCGCTTCGGCAATATGCCGTTCAACTTCAGCGGCCGTTCCGGACCATTGTACACACGATATGCGGTATGCTGGTTCGGCACCATGTTGGCGTATCTGGTGATTGCCGGCTTTGCAATTGCGCTGTTTTATTCCGGCGCTTTCGATGGACTGCAGAAGGCGTTCGATGCAATTGGCAGCGAAAGCGCTACATCCAGCGGTAGCGAAACCGCCCTGGTGTTCGGAATATTTGCCGCCGTGATCGTCTTATATCTGCTTTATGTGGCGATCCGGTCGACGATCTGGTCATTTTACACCGCCAGGGAGTTGAATGTTTTCGCTCAGTACACCAGGTTTTCCGGAGCAAGTTTTGAATTCAATGCGACGGCCTGGAGCCTCATTACATTGTGGTTGGGCAACATGGCTTTGATCATTTTTACATTGGGTATAGCCCAACCATTCGTGGAACAGCGGATCATGCGTTACTTCGTCGAACGCCTGAGTGTAAACGGCGCGATCGATTTTGCTTCGATACAGCAATCCAAGGCGGAGCTTGATAAACGTGGCGAAGGCCTCATTGACGCCCTCGACCTGGATGCATTTTAGACCATGACCACCACGCCACATAATGCCGAGTTCTTTGATGGCGGGTCGGCCATGGCAAGACTTGTCCATGTCCGGGTCGAGGGGAACGCGCTGGTGATTGTCCAAACCGGTGCCCCTGATGTTCACTGGCCGCTGAAGAACGTCGAGATGGTATTCGGCGGCAAACCGGGGCAGGCATTGAGGTTAAAACTGCAAGGTGACCACGGAAGCCGTCTTACATTGCCGGAAGGCAGTGCTGCGGATGCCGTGGTTGCGGCTGCACCATCCATTCTCAGCGGTCACAAACGCCGCTTCTGGAAGGGCGTGGGGATTTCGGTCGCTGTAGTCCTTGGCATAGGCGTTGCCGGGTATGCCACGCTGGCAGTTGCTCCGCAGGCGCTGGCCCGCTTCATTCCGGATGATGTTGTCAATTCATTCGCTGACGGGTTGGAAAATTCGGTCATAAAGTCGTCCAAGCGCTGCGACGCACCGGCGGGACAAGACGCCCTCAATAAAATTGCGCGACGCATAGTGTCCGGCACCGGGGATCCGCCGGTTTTTTCTCTACGGGTGTTTGATATCCGTCAGAGCGGCAGTAAAAAACTGGTCAATGCTTTTGCGCTGCCAGGCGGGCGTATGGTGTTCAGTGCGGGCCTTATTGAAAATGCAGGCAGCGCTGATGAAGTGGCCGGCGTTCTGGCGCACGAACTTGGTCATGTTGCGCTGCGCCACCCGGAAGCCGCCATTGTCAGGGTTTATGGATTGCAGATGTTATTGTCGCTGTTTACGGCCGGACAGGGTGCAGAAGGTATCGGCAACATTGCCGGTGTTCTGGCTGTCCTTCAATACAGCCGTGCAGCGGAGGCGGAAGCCGATGCCTATGCCATTGAGGTCATGGAAAAAGCCAAGGTGGATCCGAAAGGCCTGCAGAGTTTTTTCACAAGATTGTTGAACAAGAAGTCGGGAATCGACACGGCAAAAAAACAAGATGACAGCATCTCACTTCGAAAGCGCATCGAACCATTCACCGATCTGTTTTCAACGCACCCGGGCACGGATGATCGTATCGCCCGCCTGAAACCTCGTTCCGGTGGAACCGAACCGGCCATCCTGAGCGCTACGGAATGGAGAGCCCTGAAGGCAATCTGCAAATAGGCAGATTATCAAGGTCAGGCGTGCCGCCGGATCATTCCATGGACACCCACCAACAGCAGACCACTGATCACAATCAAACCGGCAATGAACGAAAATAGTCCGATGTCGGCATTTGTAAATTGCTCATAAGATCTGGCCTGGACTTTCGTAACGCTGTACCAGATGCCACCGCCGACAAGCAGAAGGCTGGCAATACAACACCACAACATCACCCGCATAATCTTCATGATGAGCAACAGGAATGGCCGTTGGTTCATGTTACCTGACATTGCCTTCCAGTCTTAACTCAGAGTTCCAGAGCAACCTGATCTGGCCCACCGGCGGTTATAGGCATGAAGTTTCAAAGATGCATTGTAGATTGATTTTGCGTCAGAGCGGCATTTTCCCGATGAACAGCTTTTGGAGGTTACCCTGTAGGCCTTTTTCATTTCGGCGCGCGTTGGCGCATCATCAGACTGCAGCCGCCGCAATGTCGAATTGTAGTAATTTGCAAGTGACCGGTTGCGGTTGACCACGCGCAGGAACCGGGGTTTGCCTTTTTGTTTAAACTCCTTGGCCAGTGAGTTGCACGATGCAGCCATCGCTGTAGAGGAAAACAGGCCGCCTTGCGGCGCAAATATCACCATCCCTGCCGCAATGACTGTCATTGCGAACAGCTTCAAAATTCTTGCATTCATACCTGTGATAGTCCTGCCGTTTAAATTGCGCCCCAAACGATTCCGACCAACAATATAGGAAAACGTTACGTCAGGTACAATTCACGATATCCGGTTTTTCATGACCACCAGTTTTCGGCTTCAAAACGTCCGGCCTGATCTTCAAGCACCTTGCCGATCTGGAACAGGGTCGCTTCATCGAACGGTCTTCCGATCAACTGCAGGCCCAGCGGCAGTCCCTTTGCGTCCAGGCCGGCAGGAACAGCAATGCCGGGCAGTCCCGCCATGTTCACGGTGACGGTGAAAATATCATTCAGATACATTTTGAGCGGGTCGGAACTCATGTCCTGATCCGCGATGCCAAATGCCGCCGACGGGGTCGCAGGGGTCAGGATCGCATCCACACCC
>JABDRA010000061.1 GCA_013041995.1 Anderseniella sp.
CCTGCGGCATTCCCTCAAACAGGCCGCACGGCTTGAGCACGAACTGGTCATACTGGTCGGCGATGAACCCTATTATGCACCATTTGGTTTTTCCCGGGTGCCGGATGGGCGGTTGATTTTGCCGGGACCGGTGGACCCGGCACGTCTGCTGTTTTGCGAACTGACGCCCGGTGCATTCGACAATGTCGGCGGGCTGGTGCTGTCTCCATCACGATTTCAGGCGACAAAGCAAGCTTTGCCTCAGACATAATTCGGGCCTGGTTTCAATCTGGCGCTCATTGCCTTAACGGCCTTCGCGATACCAGGTCAGTGAAACCAGCGCCAACAGGGCCGCCAGGGCCAGCAGTGTCGCAAACATCGGGAACGCGCCAATCGACAACACACGATAGGCGTTGTTGGCCTTCAGGCCGAGCCAGCCGGATCCTGCCATGGAACGGCCTGTGTTCACCTTTGCTATACGCGGCAGCGCCATGGAGGCAGGCTTGCCGTCTTCGGACATAAATCGTGCTGAGGCCTGAGTGCTGTCTGCCAGGGGGGTCAGTTTTTCGGTGGTGGCGAACAGATCCGATGCCTCACGGGGGTCAACTGTTCCAATCGCCGCCACAGCCTCCAGCTTGCCATCCGACAACCGGTGCAGGCCTGCCTCGGACGCCTCAAGCTTGCCGCGCCAGATACCCGGTTGCGCCTGCTCCAGCTTGATCGTCCTGGTCTCGCCCGACGGCAGTGTGACGGTCACATCGTCGACCTCTTCGCCCATGGTGTTGCGTTCAATGGTCAATTGCGTGCCGGTCTGGATGCCGGATAAAGCTTCTTCTTCAAGCTGTGGCTCTTTCATCAGCCAATGTGCCATCCGGCGCAGCATTTCCGCCTGGGGCCCGCCGCCCTCAAAACCGCGTGCCCACAACCAGGCATGGTCTGACATGAGTTCCGAAACGCGGCCTTAACCGACGCGCGACAGCACCATCAGTGGCCGGTCTTCCGGTCCTGCCATGACAATGTCGCCGTTTCGCACCTCGGAATCGATGATCCGGAACCAGCGCCCCCAGGTGGGTTCGGTCTTGCTGGCGCCCGGCAGTCCGCGCACAACCGGATGACGTTCGCCTTTTTCGGTAACCCGCGCCTTGAACGGGCCGACAGTTACCTCACCGGTCGGCATGGCGGGCAGAATTGCAGACAATGGTGTGCGGTAGATGCTGGTGGCTTGAGCATAATCGGGGCCGGCCGCCACAAGAACGGCGCCGCCCTTCTCCACATAGTCGGCAATGTTTGCCAGATAGGTGATCGGCAGAACGCCGCGGCGTTCATAACGGTCAAAAATAATCAAGTCGAACTCGTCGAGTTTTTCGACAAACAATTCGCGGGTTGGAAAGGCGATCAGGGACAGTTCGTTGATGGGTGTGCCATCCTGTTTTTCCGGCGGGCGCAAAATGGTAAAATGCACCAGATCCACTGACGTGTCGGCCTTCAGCAGATTTCTCCAGGTGCGTTCGCCAGGGTGCGGTTTGCCGGATATCAGCAACACGCGCAGCCTGTCCCTGATGCCCTTGGTAACGATGATGGCGCGATTGTTGCGGGTCGTCAGTTCACCGGCAAGTTCGGCGGCAGACAATTCTATGATGTTGTCGCCGCCATGGGTGATGTCCAGTTCCATCTCGGTTTCGACACCGCTTTGCGCTGTCACCGTTCCGGCCACGACACCGTCAACCGTAATGGTGATCTGCACCGGCTGACCCTTGGCTGCGCCCTGATCCTCGACGACGAACCGCAATGCCTGGCTTTGTCCGACAATGCCGAATTTGGGTGACTGGGTGAGCTTGATCGTGCGGTCGATCTCGCCTTCCCTGCCGGTTACAAGCCCGTGCAGGGGCCCGCTATAGCCGAGTTGCTCCATGCTTGATGGAATGTCATGCACCTGACCGTCGGTAATCATGATGGTGCCGGCATAACGCTCAGGCGGAATGTCTGACAACGCCTGGCGCAGGGCAGCGAATGCCAATGTGCCCTCATCGGCGGACGTGATGCCGGAGCGCACCTCGACCTGGCGCACTTCCAGGTTGGCCGCTGCGCCCAGTCTTTTGCTAAGTTCGGCCTCTGCTGCATCGGTCAGCGCGGCGCGATCTCCAATGGTCTGGCTCTGGCTGCGATCTGTGACGACAACGGCAATGTCGGGCAGGTTCTCACGTTCTTCGCGCAACAGCACAGGGTTGAACACGGCCAGCGTGAGTACCGCTCCTGTCAATGCTCGCAGAAACGCGCCGCGCGCGCGCGCCACCAGACCGGCAAAGGCGACAATGGCAACAATAACGGCCAGCGCGATTGCAAGCCATACCGGCACAAGAGGTTGAAAATCCATGGTCCATTGCATGGCGTTTCTACTGCCCCAGCCGTTCGAGCAGTGCAGGCACGTGAACCTGGTCTGCCTTGTAGTTACCGGTCAGCGCATACATCATGACGTTGACGCCGGTGCGCCAGGCATGTTCGCGCTGGCCTTCGCCGCCGGGCGATACCGGATATTGCGGGTTGCCTGCCTCGTCCGTTGCCCAGGCGGCGGCATAGTCATTTGACCCGATGATAATTGAGCTGACACCATCGCTGGCGGCAGCCTTGATGCTTGCTTCACCCGACGTGCGAGCCTCGACCCATAATTGTCCACCGGCCCAACGTCCCGGAAAGGTCTGCAAAAGGTAAAACGCCCGGGTCATGACATGACCCTCCGGCACCGGCTCGAGGGCAGGCACATCCAGCCGGTCAAGTATGCCACGCAGCGCAATTGTCGATGGTGACGGTGAACCGGTCAGGGATGCCGTGGATGCATTATCGTCGCGGGTGTCGAAAAAGATTGTACCGCCGTTCTTCATGTAATCCGACAGTTTGGCGAGCAGTGCATCATCCGGTGGCTGGGCACCGGCGATCACCGGCCAGTAAATCACCGGGAAGAACACGATGACATCGCGTTGCAGGTCTATGGCGATGGGATCTGCTGGTTCGATTGAGGTGCGCTGCTGCAAAACCCGGCTCAGTCCCTCCAGGCCCATTTTTGATGTGGCATCCACCTCCATATCGCCGGTCAGGACATATCCGATCCGGGTTTGCAGGCTTGCCTGCATGGCAAACTGTTCTGCGGCGTCGAGGCCTTGCGAACTGGTGGCTTCCTGCGCGCTGGCGGGCGGCGGGGCGGCAGTAAGTAAAACTGCTACCAGGAACGCTGTAACCGAAGAGGCGAACGCACCGCGTTTCATCATTCTGGCCGCGGCACCGGTAAGATACAGCATGGCCAGACAGTCGGCGATAAACAGCGCCACTGCTGCTGCAAACAACCAGCCGGACAGGTCGGTTGGCCGGGCGCGCTCGTAGCTTGACACGGAAAAGGACGACGGCAATCCGGTCAATGTTTCCAAACCGTCACCGGCAGCATCAAGGTTGAGCGCATGGCGGGCGCCACCGCGGCTGTAAATACCGGCAGGATGAACCGGTGTGGGTTGCATTTTGAAAAAGTCATCGGTTTCAACAGGGGCCGCACTTGCAGGCGGCGTTGTAAGCTCGCCAAATCCATTGAGGCTGCGAAGCGGGGTAAAAGCACCCTGGCTGGAACTTGCCGCAGACGCATTGGCAGCGGCGGAGTTTGTTGCTTCTGTGCTCAGACTGCCGGCTGCCGGTGCAATGTCTGCAATGCGCTTGAGCATTTCGACGAACAGGCCGGTTAATGGCAGGTTGGACCAGTCAGCGTTCGCCGTGACGTGAAACAGCACAATCAGGCCCTTGCCCTGCGCGCGTGCGGTTACAAGCGGCGTACCGTCGTCCAGGCTTGCCCACACCAGTCCGGGCAGGGTTGCGGACGGTTCGGCGAGAACCTGACGCGTGACCTTGATCGAATTGTCACTGGCGAGACCGGCAAAAGGGGTTTTTTCGGCGAACGGCGCCAATCCTTGCGGTTGTTCCCAGCTTAACGCGGAACCCAGCGAGCGACCGCCGCTGCGCAATTCCACCGGCACCAGTCCGTCATGACCGCCGGCCAGCCGGGGTCCGGCAAACCGGACCACCACGCCACCATTGTCCACCCATCCTTCAAGCGCTGTTACATTGCTGTCTCCGACTACGCCTATGTCGGCCAATACCATCATTGATGTTCCGGATTTCAAAGCCTCCTGGATGCCGTCGACGGAAGCTACCTCGGATATTTCGGCGCTGGGCTGGATGGCACGGCTGACATAATACAAGGGCGACAGGAGCGGCTGCTCAAGCTCCTGCGATGCGCCCGACAGCATGGCAACTGATTTGCGGCGCCAGCGATCATCGAACAGGTACACGCCCGATGCCGAACGGCTATTGGCAATCTCAATGCGGGAGGCTTCATTGCGCAGTTCAAGCGGCAATTCGACGATTGCCGTTGCGCTGCTCTGTCCCGCGGCAAACACCAGGGGCGCTTCCGCCAGCGCACGGCCTGACAGGGAACGCACGGTCACCTGTTGCGTACTGGCTTCGCCGCTGTGTGCTCTTTCGGCAGACAGTTTCAGCCTGGATGCTTGCAGTTGGGGCTGGCGAAGGGCCGATGGAATGCGTGCAGCGTCCGGCAGCAACACTTCCACGCGGGCAGTTCCATTGCCCAGGCCGGCCAATTGATCCATGAACTCGCCATCCGCAGTATTGGCGACACCATTGCTGAGCCACAATACGCGCAGGTTGTCGGTACCGGAAAATGTCCCGGCAAGTTCGGTGC
>JABDRA010000064.1 GCA_013041995.1 Anderseniella sp.
ACAAGTTCCAACGCCCGTTGAGCCCCCCCAATCAACCGCATGCAATGATGGATGCGCCCGGGCCCCAGGCGGCCTTGCGCAATTTCAAACCCTCGACCCTCGCCGAGCAACATATTCTCGACAGGTACCCGCACATTTTCCAGGACGATTTCGGGTTCGCCGAAAGGTGCGTCATCGAAGCCGAGGGTTGTTACATGACGCACTATTCTGACCCCAGGTGTGTTTTTCGGCACCAGGACCATCGACTGCTGTGCGTGCCGGTTCGGATTGTCCGGATCTGTCTTGCCCATGACGATCAGCAGCTCACAGGTATCCCTCATGGCACCGGTTGTGTACCATTTGCGCCCGTTGATGACGTACTCATCCCCGTCGCGCTGGATCGAGCAACTGATGTTGGTGGCGTCCGACGAGGCAACCTCGGGTTCGGTCATGGCGAAAGCTGAACGGATGCTGCCGTCAAGCAGTGGATTGAGCCAACGCTCCTTCTGAGCATTTGTGCCATACAACACCAGCGTTTCCATGTTGCCGGTGTCGGGCGCGTTACAGTTGAACACTTCAGCAGCCCACCAGACCCGTCCCATGATCTCGGCCAGTGGTGCATATTCGAGATTGCTCAGGCCGGCACCCTGTTCGTGATGTGGCAGGAAGAGATTCCAAAGGCCTTCCGCCCGCGCCTTTTGCTTCAATTCTTCCACCAACGGAGGTGTCGTCCACTTGTCAGCCGTGGTAGCAAAATGCTCGCGAAACGCGTTTTCGGCTGGATGAACGTGTTCGTCCATGAAGGCCCTAAGGCGTGCGGAAAATTCGTTGACCTTGCCGCTTGGTTCAAAGTTCATGGTGTATTTCCTGAAAGTCTGAATGGTGTCTCACCATCTACTCGTCGCCATTCAGTGCCAAAGTCATGATGCATCTTCAAAGCTGCCTTTTTCAACAGTCAAATTTTCTCGAAGAAATGTCCATGGCCGATGTTGGCAGAAACCTGTTTCCTGCCACATGCCACTAAGCCCGCGACCAGGTTGGGCACAGATGAGCGATTGTGTGAAAGAATATCTGTTTGTGGCACAAAACGGACTCGCCAATCCTGTCGCAAAAATATTTTACTGATCATTGATGGGCACTTTGTCCGCATTACAGTCATTAACCTGTTGCCGGATCATTGAATCCCGACCCCAGCAATTTGCGGATCTGATCCTGGCAGCGCTGGGCGGCAAATTCGATGAAGAACCGGACTTTCGGGTCCTGGAACCGTTTGTGCGGATACAGGCAGGCCAGTTGCGCATCGACCGGTGGGGTGTCTTGCAACAGTGGCACTAACCTGCCTGCGTGCAGATGATCGGCAATCTCGAATTCCGGCCGGTTGATGATGCCGTGGCCCTGCAGGGCCCACTCGATCAATACATCTCCGTCGTCGGAATCAAACTGTCCCTTCACTTCAAACCGGGCCGGGCCGGTCGGCATCTGCAAGGTCCAGTAGAACTCCTTTGAACCGGGAAATCTGAGCAGCAGGCAATTGTGATCACTACCGAGCAAGTCGTCGGCCTGTGCAGGGGCGCCGCGTTTGTCGATGTAGTCGGGCGCGGCGCAAATCGCGCGTTTGCATTGCATGAGGCCGCGCATGCGCAGGTTGGAATCCTCGATTGTTCCGAGCCTGAACGCCACATCCATGGCCTCGGTTGTGATGTCGACATGACGGTCGGACAGCCGCAACCTGACCTGGACCTCCGGGTAAGCATTCTGGAATTCCGGGATCAATGGCGCAATCAGGCGCTTTCCGATGCCTAGCGGGGCCGTGACGTGAATGACGCCTTTCGGGTTGCCTGAAATGTCTGCAACGGCGTCTTCTGCCTCCCTGACTGCCTCAAGGACCTTTACGGTTCCGTCATAGAACACGCGGCCGTGCTCGGTCGGTGTCAGCTTGCGGGTCGTGCGGTTGAACAGCCGTACGCCAAGATACTTCTCCAGTTCGCGAATGCGGTTGCTGGCAACGGCAGGCGACACCCGCTGATCACGACCGGCGGCCGACAGACTGCCCAGCTCAAATACGCGAACGAAGACCTTGATGTTCTCCAGGTACGACATTCAGTGAGGCTACTATTATCAATGAAATATTGAAAGTGTTTGGTGATAGCACCTGTTTTCATAGAGAATGTTGTCTGTCATTCTGATGTGGATTTTGCGGAGGACCTGCGTTCATGTTCGACTATCCGATACTATGGGAATGGCTGTCATTTGCCGCCCGCTGGCTGCATGTGATCACGGCCATCGCGTGGATCGGATCTTCGTTCTATTTCATTGCGCTGGATTTGGGCCTGCGCAAGGCGCCGGGCATGCCTGCGGGCGCGTATGGTGAGGAATGGCAGGTCCACGGTGGCGGTTTCTATCATATCCAGAAATATCTGGTGGCACCTGAGCGGTTGCCGGAGCACCTGACCTGGTTCAAGTGGGAGAGCTATGCCACCTGGCTGTCCGGGTTCGCGCTGATGTGCGTCGTCTACTATGTGGGCGCCGACCTGTATCTGATTGACCAGAGCGTGCTGGAGCTGAGCAGTGTTCAGGCGATCGGTATTTCACTGGCGTCAATCGTGTTCGGCTGGCTGGCTTATGATCTGTTGTGCAGGTCGCCGCTGGGGCGCAGC
>JABDRA010000066.1 GCA_013041995.1 Anderseniella sp.
CCATGATGCAATCCGACCGGAAAGGCGCCTTTCAGTCCGCCTTTCCAATGTGCCAAGAGGAACGTCATCGGGCTGCGGCAATGTTGCAGGCAAGTATCCTTTATGGGAGTGAGCTGCCAGGCACCTGCGGCAATCAGCAATACGCCTGATGCGACCGGCAGGGCCTGGGTCCCGCCCATCTCAAACCACGGCGTTTGCGCCAGCGCCGTCTGCAGAAACGCTGCAGCAACAGAAAACACTGCCCATAACGAGAAATACCCGGCGGCAAATACGCCAACCCGCAGCACAAGCGCTGCGCCGTGCACTTCGTTTTTGGAGATCAGGGCATAGGTCGCAACCATCGGCACCATGGCTGGCAACATCATGGCCAGCATCATGAACAACCACATCGCAGTTGTGCCGGTCAGGCTTTTGGCGCTCCAGTTCACCATCATGGCCATGTCCGGCATTGCGGCTGTATTGCCCATATGGGCCCACATCATCCACCACATGGCCGCTGCCAGGCTCAGCATGATGGTGCTTACGAGAAATCCGGGATGTTCAATAATGCGGATCATAAATCGTCAGGCTCACGCAGGTGGCTGGGTTGCCGTCATGGATGACCGCTTGGCGAAGTCTTCATAAAACACCGCCAGTTTCGGCCGGTTGTCACGCCAGCCGAGGTCATCATAACGGAAATCAAAGTAGGCCAGGACCACAGCAACCGCGATTGTGCCTGCGTTGATCGACCCAAGTTCACTTGCCCAGTTGTTTTCAAGGTCGTCCATTCCGGCTTCCATGCGGGTGTGCTGGCGCGCCACCCAGTCCGGCCAGCGCTTGTCTTCCGGCCGGACGGCTGTTTCATAGCGCCGGGATACGCCTGCATCCATCAGGCCAACGGCCAATGACTGCAGTGTGAGGATGCGAAACCTGGATACAGGTTCATCCGGCAGCAATTCCTTGTCGCCAGCGTGATGACAGAGATACTCACAGATCACCCGGCTGTCGTACAACGCCGTTCCGTGATCCGTGACCAGCGACGGAATTTTGCCAAGGGGGTTATCGGCGGCGACCCCTTCATTGACCCGGTCCGGCAGGAAAACGCCTGTATCAATCAGCTCGATCTGGTCGGCGATGTTGAGTTCATGTGCTGTCGCCGTGACCATTCGTACAAATGGTGAAGCCGGATTGTGATGAAGTTTCAAGGCGAAGGCCTCCCGTCTGGATGTGATTGTGCTGTAGCGAACCTAACTGAGACAAGACCGGTCCGCCAACTGAAAAAGGCCAGACACGACGGTCTGACCTTCCATTCAGCAAGTTAATCTCATGAAGATCAGTCTTCTGGCTGGCTGACCAGCCGGAGATAGGGCTTTGGAGACTTCCAGCCTTGCGGGAATTTTTCCCTGGCTTCTTCATCAGACATTGCCGGCACGATGATCACGTCATCACCGTTCTGCCAGTTAACCGGGGTTGCCACCTTGTGTTTTGCGGTCAGTTGAATGGAATCCAGCACTCTGAGGATCTCATCGAAATTGCGGCCTGTGCTCATGGGATAGGCAAGCGTCAGCTTGACCTCCCGGTCCGGGCCAATGACGAACACCGTGCGAACGGTCTTGTTGTCGGCAGCAGAACGATCCGCTGCTTTGCCGGTGGCGTTTGGATGGATCATGCCGAACAGCTTTGCGACCGTCATGTCGGTGTCGCCGATCATCGGGTAGTTGACGGCATTACCGGTTGCATCGGCAATGTCCTTCTTCCAGCGCTGATGATCGTCGACACTATCGACAGACAGCCCGATAATCTTGGTGTTGCGGGCAGCAAACTGGCCAGCAATACCTGCCATAGCGCCAAGTTCGGTTGTGCATACCGGCGTGAAATCTTTCGGATGTGAAAATATCACCACCCAGGAGTCTCCGGCCCAGTCATAGAAATTGATATTGCCTTCCGTCGTTTCAGCATCAAAGTTCGGGGCGGTGTCGCCGATCTGCAAAGCCATAATAGCCTCCTGTTGAAAAATTTGTTCCTGTACGGATAGGTTTCGACCCTAAAATCAGGCAAATATTTTTGGTAGACGTTCGGTGCAAAAGTAGGTCACAAATAGGTGATCGCGTGAGGAGCGCCAAGTCTACAGCACAAGCCTACAGCAAGGAGAACATTATGGGAATTTTCGATTTCATCAAGAGTGCAGGAAAAGCACTCGGTATCGGGAGTGATGACGAGGCGCCGAGCGCGGACGCGCTGAAGAAGGAACTGGATTCACACAAACTCGGTACCGAGAATGTGAAGGTCGAAATTGATGGCGACAAGGCCATTGTGACCGGGGATGTCGCTGACCAATCAATTCTTGAAAAGGCGATCATTGCTGTCGGCAATACGCTTGGGGTTTCCAAGGTCGAAAGCAATCTGACTGCGCCGTCCCAAAAGGATCCGGTTTTCTACACGGTGAAAAAAGGCGACAATCTCTGGAAGATTTCCGAGGCGCACTACGGCAAGGGCAAAGGCGCAAAATACAATGTGATCTTTGAAGCCAACAAACCCATGCTCAGCCATCCGGACAAGATTTACCCGGGCCAGGTGTTGCGGATTCCCGAACTGGACTAGCTTGAAAACAACATGGCCGCAGTTTGTCTCTGCGGCCATGCATCATTATTGATGGTTTTGATTGCCGGTGTCAGCTGCGCAATTCTTCCACGCGGGTTCTGGCGGCATTGCGCATCGCCTCGTCAACCACTTCGAGGTCCTGCACGGTCTTGCCGACAGGGAACAGCGAGGCTCCGGCCAGCTTGACGTGCGCCCAGGCAAACGGAATGCCGATTATGGTTATGGCATTGGCAACGGCGAATGTCAGGTGCATGACGGCCAGCCACCAGCCGGCCAGTATGAACCACAGCACATTGCCGAACAGCCCCAGCGCGCCGGTGCCGATGTCTTCACGGCCATAGAGTTCATCACGGGCAATCACATCGCGTCCGAACGGCCACAATGTGTAATTGGCCAGCATGAAACACGACCGCGCCCACGGTAGGCCGACTATGGTAATTGCTGCCAGAATTCCGACGATGAACCAGGCGATTGCGGACCAGATGCCGCCAAACAAAAGCCAGAGAATATTCAGGATAAGTCGCATAACCAAGTACCCCCGTAAATTTTCAACTGTGTCTTATGTAGGTATGATAGGTCAGTATTTCCAGAACCAGGGAGAGATTTGATGTGGCACGACAGGCGCATTTGCGACCTACTGGGGATCGAACATCCTATCATTCAGGCTCCTATGGCCGGGGCTACAACGCCTGAAATGGCTGCGGCGGCTGCCAATGCCGGTGCACTGGGATCGCTTGGTTGTGCGATGTTCGCGCCTGAACGGATCAAACACGAGGCGCAACAGACCAAGGCGCTTACCAACCGGTCGATCAACCTGAACTTTTTCGTGCATGCGTCGCCTGAACTGGATGAGGCGAAAGCCAGTGCAGCACGCACCAATCTGGCGCCGTGGTATGAAACAATGAATGCCGGGAACGTGCCGGATGCCGTTGAG
Source organism: Anderseniella sp. (assembly GCA_013041995.1). Taxonomy (GTDB): domain Bacteria; phylum Pseudomonadota; class Alphaproteobacteria; order Rhizobiales; family Aestuariivirgaceae; genus Anderseniella. The sequence continues at coordinate 3,515 of JABDRA010000066.1, forward strand.
GGGCATTTTCCATTCGATGATGCAGCCTGTGAGGCGGTGCTTGAGGCATCACCCAAGGTCGTCAGCTTTCACTTCGGGCTGCCCGACAACGCCATAGTGGAGCGGGTGAAGCGGGCCGGTATAGTCGTGTTGTCATCTGCCACATCTGTTGCCGAAGCCAGATGGCTGGCGGAGCGTGGCGTCGATGCCGTCATTGCGCAGGGCTATGAAGCGGGCGGGCATTCCGGCTGGTTCCTGCCGCGCGGCGCATCGAATGTGGCCGGGACAATGGCGCTGGTACCGCGGATGGTGGATGCGGTTCCAGTGCCGGTGATCGCTGCGGGTGGAATTGCCGACGGACGCGGTATTGCCGCCGCGCTTATGCTGGGTGCGGCGGGAGTGCAGATTGGAACAGCCTTCCTGACGACACCGGAGAGTATGGCTGCGCCTGTCCACAAGACCGAGCTGTTGAATGCATCAGGCGATGACACCATGCTGTCCAAGGCATTCTCCGGGCGCAATGCCCGCACGGTGGTAAACGACTATGCCAGCGACATGGACGATGTGAAAGACTGGCCGGACTTTCCCCTCGTCAATGCCATGACCGGTCCGTTGCGTAAAATATCGGCTGAAACCGGCAGGCCTGATGCCGTGGTCCTGTGGTCGGGGCAGGCCGTCGGCCTGAACCGGGAGGCAACGACGGCAGAGACAGTGGAACGCCTGGTGGCGGAGACCGGTGCCTGCCTGAAGAGGTTTGCCTGATCGCCAAACTGTTCAGGCCAGCATTCCGCCGCCCTGGCTTATGGATTGCCGGATCATCGCCAGTGCCGTTCCAATTGCGGCGTGGCGAACCTCATTGCGGCCGATGTCACCATAGGTCATACGGACGTGATGAGTACCCAACTCCGGGCGGGCGCAGCCAAAGTGAACCAGCCCCACCGGCTTTTCCTCAGAGCCGCCACCGGGTCCGGCGATCCCGGTCACGGAGACGGCGACGTTCGCACGCGAGTTTTTCAAAGCACCTTCCGCCATCTCACGGGCCACCTGTTCAGACACCGCGCCATGTTGCTCAATCAATGCCATGGGCACATCGAGCATTTCCGACTTTGCCTCGTTGGAGTAGGTGACGAAACCACGGTCGATCATGCCGGAGGAGCCTGCAATGCTGGTCAGGAGGCCTGAAATCAACCCGCCGGTGCAGCTTTCCGCGGTTGCCAGCATCAATCCGCCATCGCGCAGCATATCGAGAGTGTCTTTTGCTTCAATGACCAACTGGCGATCGAACATGTTGTTACTCCGGTAAACGCACGGTGGCTGTAGCAGCGGCCGCGATGCCTTCCTCACGGCCAGTGAAACCGAGCCATTCTGTGGTGGTGGCTTTTACAGAGACCCGCTCCACGTCGATACCGACAATGCCCGCCACAGTTTCGCGCATGGCATCGACATGAGGCCGGATTTTCGGGGCCTGGCATATGAGTGTCAAGTCAACGTGTGAGATGACGCCGCCGCGATCTGCGACCAGCTTTGCTGCATGTTTGAGAAAAATGTCTGACGCAGCGCCTTTCCATTTTTCTTCCGAGGGTGGAAAGTGTTTGCCGATGTCGCCTTCGCACAACGCCCCGAGAA
>JABDRA010000071.1 GCA_013041995.1 Anderseniella sp.
TTGCTGATCCGAGCAAGCTCATGGCTCGGATGTCAGGATCAGTCAGAAGCCAAACATCAATCAAAAGGACAAACGCCGCCTGACCGGCGATCAAAGCTCGGAGAGTGAGATCACGAACCCGCTGCAACGAAGCACTGGTCATCGGAAAGTGCTCCGCGAACCTGCCAAAATACTGGATGCGAGAATTGGCCACATCATGTGCATATCCTCTCAAGCGCACGCTAATAACTAACTTCATTTGTTACGTGCACGAGATCTTGAGAGATCATTGCATTGGTTCGGTGTAACCGCTGAAAGCCGGGCTGGGTGTTACAGCGAAGTCAGGCGTCGATGACCGTTTATTTCTCACTAGTTGAAGTAGCGAAGCCGGTTTTGAAAGGTATCAAGTTTCGCGTTTCGGTTCCTAAATCCGACACTACCTTCTTGCAGATTTGAGAATTGCGCACTGTTGGCTCTCAACGCCTTATTCCAGACGTGACCTGTGGATTTGGGTTGTCCGCAATGGTGCGGCCTCCGCGTGAAACTTTCACTCGGGTGATCCAAACGCGTGTAGCAGCTCGGTCCCGCATGTCCTCAGCCGAAACGGTGTGCCAAGTTGTCGGGCGGATCAATGCTTTCCCGCGCGGCTTCATTCCAGACAAGTCGGGCAAACGTCTGATTATTCGTGTCAGTCATGCTGAAACCCAACTTGTGCGCGAACCCCTTTATCGGAGTATTCTCGGGCTGTGCTATCATAGCGACAGCTTTTATTCCGTTTTCTGCCGATAACCGCATCGCTGATTGCATCAGTGCGGTCGCCATACCTGAGCGGCGAAAAGCCTTATCCACAGAGATCGCCAACTCAGCTTCTCTATTTCCGTCAGGCCAGTCACACATATGAATTAGGCCCCGCAGGACGTCGTCTACGAAGCAACCTACGAGCAAGGATCGCCGCCAATGTATATTGTTGAGTAGGCTGGTAATGCTGTCATCCGTAACCACCGCACAAAAGCGTCTGAAACGGTCACTGCAGTCTAGACGCAACAGGTGCGACTCGATTTGCTCTCGGTCAGCTTGGCCTAATTGACGAAAGCGCCAGGTGGATGGATCAATTTTTAAAATCATGACGGGGTTACGCTTTGCCCAGGTTCCTGGATTTCGTTGCCTGCCAATTACAATGCATTGCGTCCGTGCTTCGATAGAGCGAGCGCAGTTCAGAATGGGCTAGCCGTGCGTGGCGGCCACCGCCAAAATCAGTAAGAATGCCGGAATCCAAATTGACAGTTTCATATTGCACCTGTGAGTAATTCAATCATTACCCGGGTAACGACATTGTATGAAACACAGATCACATGACCGGGGGGCGTATCGTCACGGCCGTGTTTGCTGCGCGGGTCTGCTCGGTTCATGGAGCTTCGAGAATGTCGCGAGCGATTGCGTCACCGCTCATCCAGGCAGCTTCGACACGTGCACCGAGGCACCAGTCACCTCCAGCGTAAATCGTCGCGTCCGCATTTCTCACGAAGCGTCTACCGAGCGGTTGAACAACCTTTGCAAAACGCCAACGATGCGCGGCTGAATGGACTACGGCGTCTGCCGCTATCCCCAGTTCACGGATTAACAGCGGAAGCATTTTCGTTTTGATCGAGTTCAGGTCGAGTTCAAGGTTTACAGCGCTCCAGCCGGCATTGGCCTGGGCAACCCAGCATCCTTTGCCGGTGCGGCCCGGCTTGCTGCTGTCGTTTGCAATCCAGGCCAGTTCCGCGTCTGAATCAGAGCGACAGGAAAACCCTTCAGACACTTCCGTATTCAAATTTGCCATTAGTGTGAGGCAAGGTTCATACTTGACGTCTGCAAAATCTGACAGGAATGTTTCCTGTGTTTCCAACAAGGCGAGAGCTTGTGGTGCCGGGGCTGTAACTACGACCCGATCGAAGTAGTGTGAAACTTCGCCGTCAACAACGATCTCCGATCTGCCGTCTGACCGGCGCACCGCGGTTGCGGTCATACCTTGCCGAACATCCAAGCCCTTCGCGAGATACTTGGCCAAGTTCGCCATGCCGGGCGTGCCAACGAACCGAGGGTCACCGGACCCCACGTTCCAGCGGATGGCAGCTCCTGATTTCGACATGTTTGCGATTACAGATCGGAAACCTTGGTCGCGTGCGGTTACGTACTGGGCGCCATGATCAAACTGAACGTCACCATCAAGGCGCCGCGTGGCCACGCGTCCGCCAACGCCACGACCCTTATCGAATACAACAGGCGACCAGCCTGCATCAGCCAAGTGCCGCGCGCATGCCAGTCCCGCCATACCGGAGCCTATGATCCCGACGCTCGGAATTCGTGTCATAATGGCGTCTGCCCCTTAATGGCGTTCGTCGTTGCTTAATTGATTACTTGATGGGTGTGGATGTCATAGCGCCGGTTTCTCCAGGGGGATTTGAAAACACGGAGAACTCTGCCTTACCACGGATTTCTCGAAAGTGCCTCAATGCCCAATGCACGGAGGGAAACGCCAAGTCTTTCCATGGAATCTCATCCCATTCGAATAACGATACTTCCTGGCTCTCCGGGCCGGCTTTGAACCTTGGCTTGGCAAGATGTGCAACGTGGATCACTTGAACCTGCGCGATATTTGGGATCGAATAGACTGCCAGGACGTTTTCGATCACGATGTCTGCGAAGGCCTCTTCTTGCGCTTCGCGCATTGCACCCTGCGCAGCTGTTTCGCCTATCTCCATGTACCCTGCCGGGATAGTCCAGAAGCCTGACCTTGGTTCTATTGCGCGTCGGCATAACAGTAGACGCCCGTCATGGTGAACCACGGACCCGACCACGACCTTGGGATTTTGGTAATGGATGAACCCGCAAGTGGTGCACACTTCACGCTCAAAGGTGTCGCCATCAGGTGTGTGGCGGATGAAATTCGTTGACGGTTTATTGCACATGAAATTTCACGATTGTTGTTATGCACAGACAGATAGTAGGTCGGCTTAGCTACGATCATGTTCGGACACCAGATTACAACTGGATAATTCCTCACGTATGCCTGTTCCCACGTCCAAGGTTGCTCTCTCGGTCTAAGATTTCCAGCAATTCACCTTTGACGGGCGTCTGAAGCAACGATCGGAGCCGCTGAGACAATCCCATCAGCGCAGCTTGTCGGGAACCTTCGTCCGAAGCGCCGAGCAAGAACCACAATCGAGCGCTGGAAACAGTCGATTGCGGCAAGAGCGGCGGCCTTTCGATTTGCCGAGAACGACAACCACAGTCACCAGAAACAACACCGCAACTCGGATGGTGAGGAACGACAATCTGGCACTATTCTGACGCCCTATTTGCTTTGAACCTCCTGCAGACCAGATGCTACCGGTACCCATGACGGGCCCCACCTGAGAAGTCCGACTGATACCAGTGTACTGCTGAGCTCGGGTCCATCGGAACGATGGTCCCAAAAATCAGGCAAACAGGCGGTCAAACTAAAGCAGACTTGAGCAATGTTGCTTTCGGCCCAAAACCGACCTTGGGCCTCACTCCCGACGCGGGGGTGCGGCCAATCATTTCGGACATTCGCTGCAGGAGCAAAGTTCAGGGCATTGTGTATGACCGGAAAGCGGATATGAGTGACTGAGAGCGGAGGCTAGCACTGAATAGCGGCGGTTCAAGCCTGCGGAAGCACACTGATACCAATGCGCCCCATCATTGCATCAAAATACTCCGCAACTCGCCGCGGCATCGTCAACCCTTCAACGACGGCCATAGATCGTAGCAATGGCAGGACTCTGAGGTCGTCGCGCGACAGTGTGCCGTTGATGGCCGTAGGTTCAGCAATCTCATCGGCAAGTTCCTCCAAGACCGGACTAAGTTTCGCCAGAAACTCCTTGGTTTGGGCGCGCAACAGTGTGAGGTCTGGATACGCTTCGCGTTTGCGCACAATGAAGTGATCGCGAGCCGCGATTGTTCGAAATTCTGGCAGAGGAAGGAGAGGATAGCGCGGCATTGTGAGGAAAGGTGTTATCTCGAGCATCTTGTCGGCAAGCGCCGCAATCTCAGAACGCTCGGCACCAGTCAGCATTGGCACCCCAATCGCATCGATATAGTCGACCATCTTCCAACTCTCGAGCATTGGGGTCCCGTCATCCATAACCAGGATCGGGATGACCCGCCGTCCAACCAGCGTCGTCATCGCGGCGGTATCGTCATCCTCGACAATTTGCTCCTCGAGGGGAAATCCCTTGAGGGCTGCGATCATCCGGACCCGAAAACACAGTGAGCAATGCTCGAACATCAGCAGTCTCATTGGAACCTCTTTTCTTAACACAAAAGCATGATCACAACGCTTTCTGGTTTACCCGCTGGATAAGGTCTTCGCCGGTTTCAACCCGCTCGCTGTACCGATCCACGAGGTAGGCACTGGCGTCGCGGGTGAGGATCGTGAATTTGACCAATTCCTCCATCACATCGACCATACGGTTGTAGTAAGGCGATGGCAGCATCCGGTCATGTTCGTCAAATTGCTGAAAGGCTTTCGGTACTGAGGACTGGTTCGGTATTGTCAGACAGCGCATCCAACGGCCCAAAATGCGCAACTGGTTGATCGCGTTGAAGCTTTGTGAACCGCCGTTGACTTGCATCACCGCCAGCGTCTTCCCTTGTGTCGGACGCACGGCACCAAGCGACAGGGGGATCCAGTCGATCTGGGACTTCATGATGCCGGTCATTGCGCCATGCCGCTCGGGCGAGCACCAAACCATTCCCTCGCTCCACGTCACTAGATCGCGCAATTCCTGCACCTTCGGGTGGCTTGCGTCGGCGTCATCCGGAAGTGGCAGGCCCGAGGGGTCGAAGCTGCGTGTTTCAGCCCCAAAGCGGATAAGAACGCGCGCGGCCTCTTCGTTCATCAATCGGCTGAAAGAGCGTGCGCGCAACGAGCCGTGGAGCAGCAGGATGCGCGGAGAGTGGGTCGCGCGCATTTGCGGGAACAGGTTAGTCTCGTCGATCTGGCGAAAATGCGCCTCGTCGATATTCGGCGTGTCAGTCAACGTGCCCTCCTCTTTCATTCAGAATCATGGTCCCATCTTCCTTGTAGAGCGACCAGGGCGGAAGCCTGTCCAGGAGATCGAGCGCGACTTCGGACGGGCGGCACAGGCGCACACCATCGGGCGTGCAGACGATTGGGCGGTTGACCAGCACGGGATGCGCGAGCATCGTGTCGAGCAGCGCGCTGTCGCTGACATCCGGGTTCAGCAGACCCAGTTCCTCGGCCGGAGACTTGGACGCGCGCAGTGCCATGCGCCGAGTCAGACCGGCCGCCGCAGGCCCTGAAGCTGCGGGCGGGTCCAGCCGGTCAGGAGGTATTCGAACCACCGGCTCCGCTCCTGCTGCGTGCAGGATTTCCAGCACATTGCGCGACGTGCTGCAGTCGGGATTGTGGTGTATGAAAGTTCTCATGTGGCTCTTTCCATGCGGTGAATTACGATGGTGTCCGCTAGCCGATCCAACGCTGCGACCAAGCGATGTCGGGGGCAGGCTATGTTGAGCCGTCCGAACCCCGCGCCTTGGGGACCAAAGGCGATGCCGCGTGTGATAGCCCAACCCGCCCGCTCCCGTAAAAACGCGGTCAGGTCATCTGTTGCGAGGCCCAGTTTACGAAAGTCGAGCCAAAGAAGGAAGGTGCCCTCCGGTTCGATCAGGTCCACCTCTGGGATCGCGGCCAACCGCTCGCGCACCAGCGCCAGGTTGGCAAAAATATAGTCCACTGCGGCGTCAAGCCAGGGACCGCCCGCACGCCAAGCGGCCTCCATCGCGACACTGGCATAGGCGTTGTTCTTATTCACGGTCAGGCGGCTGTTCTCGGCCTGAAACCTCGCGCGCATCGCATCGTCGGGAATCACGGTAAACGCTGCGCAGCAGGACGCGATGTTAAAGCTCTTGGCCGGAGACAGACAGGTCACGCTGTTGGCTGCATCTGCGTCAGACAGTGATGCAAAGGGCGTGTAGGGATGGCCCGGAAAGGTAATGTCGGCGTGGATCTCGTCGGAGACCACCAGAACTCCATGCACCCGGCAGATCATGGCTAGGCGTTCAAGCTCTATTCGGGTCCAGACCCGTCCCACTGGGTTGTGCGGGTTGCACAAGAACAGTATCCGGGTTCGTGGGTCGGCGGCCAGCGTCGCCAGCCCGTCAAAATCCATCTCGTAGTGACCGGCATGCAGGAGAAGCGGGCTTTCGAACATATTGCGACCGTTCTCGGTGATGATATCAGCGAAATCGAAAAAGACCGGAGGCTGCACGATGATCCCGTCGCCGGGATCAGAAAACAGATTTGCTGCGATGGCGAGGCTGTTCAACACATTGGGCGCGCGCAGGATGAAGGTCCGGTTGATCTTCCAGCCGTGTCGTATTTCGAGCCACGCGACAAGCGCGGGCAGAAGTCCTTCGGGCACGGCCTCATAGCCAAATACGCCATGGGCACATCGCTGGGCCATCGCGTCCGAAATGGCTGGAGCAACCCGGAAATCCATGTCAGCGACACCCGCTGGAAACAAGTCCTTGCCATCACCCCCCAACACCGTAGGGTGCATTTTCAACGCAGGCACTGCGCGTCGGTCGATCTCTTCGTCGAAATTGAAGTCAGACATTCTCTGGGTCCGCCAGCATCCAGTGGAAGAACCCGGTGGCAAGAACAGCCGCGACCAGCTGGACCGTGATGAATGCTGCTACATCAGCCGGGGCGATTCCTGCGAAAGTATTGGAAAATGCACGCGCAATTGTTACGGCCGGATTGGCAAAGGAGGTGGACGAGGTGAACCAATAGGCTGCAGTAATATATAGTCCGACAACCATCGGCACCGCCTGCGGGCGCGCTTTGATACAGGCCAGGATGGTCCCGATCAGGCCAAAGGTCGCCACGAATTCCCCGACCCACTGGCCGATACCGGTGCGCACCGTGGTCGAGGGGTCAAACAACGTGTGCTCGAACATGATATGTGCTGCTAAAACACCTATGATGCCGCCCAAAATCTGTACCAGCACATAGAGCCCAGCCACGCCCGGCGTGATCTCCCTGCGGAGCGCAAAGCAAAGCGTCACCGCCGGATTGAAATGGGCGCTTGAGATCGGCCCAAAGATGGTGATGAGCACCACGAGGATCGCACCTGTCGGAATGGTATTACCCAGAAGGGCGACGGCCACATTCCCATCGGCCAATCGCTCGGCCATGATACCAGAGCCGACCACCGTGGCCAAAAGCGAAAACGTGCCGAGCCATTCAGCCACCAAACGCCGGTCAAGCGTCATGGCGTGTCCTCCAACAGGCTTGCAAAACGCGCCGCATTGATGTTGCCGCCCGTGATGACGATGGCGACACTGCGCCCCTTGATCGGGATCCGAACATTCAAGATGGCCGCGAGTTCAACGACCGCACCCGGTTCGGCAACGATGTTGAATGGGTGGATCACGGTGAGAGGGACCGGAAACTAGTCATAGGCGGAACGATGTACGGAATGCAGGACCCGCAAGTACCCATCCTGTTTACCCGATCGGGCGAATTGAATCTCAGAACTGATGAGTGACCCGATCATGAGCATCCTATCATTTCGGCCAACGCCGAATTGATGTTATCGCTAAGTTGGTTCCCGACCCTTGTCAAGATGTGTTATTTCGGGCAATGACGAATTATGAACCAAGACAGCGCCATCGACGTCTTTGCGGCCCTCGCGCAACCTACGCGCCTGTCGGTCTTTCGTTTCCTAGTCCAACGCAGCCCGGCAGGCATTCCCGCTCTTGAAATTGCGCGGCAGTTGGGAGTCGTGCCCTCAACGCTCTCCGGCCATCTGGCAATCCTAAAACGCTCCGGGGTCCTGAAGGCGACACGGCATCAAAAAGAGATCCACTATGC
>JABDRA010000073.1 GCA_013041995.1 Anderseniella sp.
CCATGAGCCTGATCCTCGATGAGGACCATGACGAAGCCGCACCGGTCGCCTTCCCGTACTTCGGTAACCGCGAACACGATCATTTCGAAGGAACAGATCATGACAGTGTCCTGGTGCGCTCGGTACCGGCGAGGACCGTCATGCTGACAGACGGCGATACGCTGGTTGCCACGGTGTTTGACCTGTTCGTTGCCAATTACGGTCTCGACCGTGGCCTGCGCGACGGCAATTCGGCCAAGTCCTATGATGACAATCTGCCCTACACGCCGGCCTGGGCTGAACAGATTACCGGTGTGCCGCGTGACCAGATCATCGCGGTTGCGCGTGAATTTGCGTCCAATGCCGAGAAGACCAAGGGCCGCTCCATGGTCATTCTCGGGGCCGGTCTGAACCACTGGTACCATATGGACATGAACTACCGCGGCATCATCAACATGCTGGTGATGTGCGGGTGTGTCGGCAAGTCCGGCGGCGGATGGAGCCATTATGTGGGACAGGAAAAACTGCGCCCGCAAACCGGTTGGCTGCCGCTGGCATTCGGTCTCGACTGGAACCGTCCGCCGCGGCAGATGAACTCAACCTCATTCTTCTACGCCCATACCGATCAGTGGCGCTATGAAACGCTTGAAGTGGATGAAATCCTGTCGCCGACGGCGCCCGATGGCCCATGGGACGGGACGCTCATCGACTACAATATCCGGGCTGAACGCATGGGATGGCTGCCGTCAGCGCCACAGCTGAAAGCAAACCCGCTGGAAATCGCGGCTGCTGCAGTTAGGGCCAAGAAAGACCCGAAGGACTATGTCGTCGAGCAGTTGAAGTCCGGCAAATTGCAGATGTCGTGCGAGGATCCTGACGATGAAGCCAACTGGCCACGCAACCTGTTCGTGTGGCGATCAAACCTTTTGGGATCATCCGGCAAGGGACATGAGTATTTCCTCAAGCACCTGCTTGGCACATCGCATGGCGTGATGGGCAAGGATCTCGGCGAGGAAGGCCGGGTGCGTACCACTGAAGCAAAATGGCATGACCGGGCGCCGGAAGGAAAGCTCGACCTGCTGGTGACGATCGACTTCCGGATGTCGACCACGTGTGTGTATTCCGACATCGTTCTGCCGACCGCCACCTGGTATGAGAAGAACGATCTCAACACCTCGGACATGCATCCCTTCATTCATCCGCTGACCAGTGCTGCTGATCCGGCATGGGACGCGCGCAGCGACTGGGATATTTTCAAGGGCCTGGCGAAAAAGTTTTCCGAAGTCTCTCCCGAAGTGCTGGGCGTCGAGAAGGACGTGGTGCTTGTCCCCATCCTGCATGATACGCCGGGCGAACTGGCCCAGCCAAAGGATGTCAAGGACTGGAAGACAGGAGAGGTGGAACCGGTTCCCGGCAAGACCATGCCGATGGTAGCCGTGGTCGAGCGCGATTACCCGAACCTCTATAAACGCTTCACTGCACTTGGCCCGCTCATGGACGCGCTCGGCAATGGCGGCAAGGGCATCTCGTGGAACACTGAACACGAGGTTGAACTGCTCGGTCGTCTGAACGGTGTTGTGACGGAAGAAGGTGCTACCAAGGGCAGGCCGCGCATTGAAACCGATATCGATGCGACCGAAGTGATCCTGACACTTGCGCCGGAAACCAATGGCGAAGTGGCGGTAAAAGCCTGGGAAGCCTTGACCAAGGCAACAGGGCGCGAGCATGCGCATCTGGCACTGCCCAAGGAGGACGAGAAAATCCGCTTCCGGGATGTGGTTGCACAACCTCGAAAGATCATCTCATCGCCAACCTGGTCGGGCATTGAAAGCGAAAAGGTCTGCTATAATGCCGGCTACACAAATGTCCATGAACTGATCCCGTGGCGCACGCTGACCGGGCGTCAGCAGCTCTACCAGGATCACTTGTGGATGCGGGCATTCGGTGAAGGTTTCTGCGTCTACCGGCCGCCGATCGATACCAAGTCGATCAACCCGGTCATCGAGGCCAAGTCGAACGGCAGGCCGCAGGTGGTGCTGAACTTCATCACTCCGCATCAAAAGTGGGGCATTCACTCGACCTATTCCGACAACCTGATGATGCTGACGCTGAACCGCGGCGGACCGGTGGTGTGGATATCGGAAACAGACGCTGCGAAGGCTGAACTTGTCGACAATGACTGGGTCGAGGTCTTCAACAGCAATGGCGCTATTTCAGCC
>JABDRA010000074.1 GCA_013041995.1 Anderseniella sp.
TCATGAGATAGAACACGTTGAGTGGCCGTTTATGGTCCTGTTCTTCGTTCTTGCCGGGGCCACGCTCGATTTCGCAAGCATGCAGACAATCGGGTGGATGGGCATCTCGTATATTGTGTTGCGGCTAATCGCCAGGTACGCCGGTGGATGGCTGGGGTCGACCCTTGCCGGTTCACCACCAATCAGGCGCCGTTGGATCGGGCTGGCCCTGGTGCCACAGGCCGGCGTGGCATTGGGCATGGCACTGGTAGCTGGTGAGCGTCTGCCCCAGTATAGGGAGAGCTTGCTGGCGATAGCGGTTGGTACGACTGTTGTTTTCGAGATTCTGGGGCCTATCCTGACTCAGGCAGCCCTGAGGAAAGTGGGCGAGATCAACCGGTTCGACTAACCCGGAGATAAATCGTTTTACCAAAATTTCGCGACGCGGTGGGCCCGCCTGAATTTGAATTTGAGAACTGCAAATCTGATGCCGAAGGGTATGCTAAGGTCATAGATAGAATCGGGCGGCGGAGGGTGCAGGGGTATGTGTTGGAGCGCGACGGCGTCGCTCGCGATGGTTGGCCTGGGCGGGGTTGCAACCATCGTAACCTTAAGGCGCGGCGAACCAAAGGCGATCTGGCTGCCAATTGGCTACTTCACAGCTATGGAGGCGCTGCAGGCCGCAGGATAGGCGGTGGTTGACCAGTGTGGCTCTTCTGTCAATCAATCAATCACCCTTGTTTCCTATCTGCATATCGTGTTCCAGCCCTTCTTTATAAATGCGTTTGCAATGGAACTTGTTCCCGCACCGGTAAAGGCGCGGCTGAGACGATCGGTATTTGCATTGTGTGGCTTGTCAGCTGCGGTGATGCTGCTGCAGTTGGTCCCGTCAACCTGGGCCGGTTTGTGCCGTCCCGGGGACGTCTTGTGTGGGCCTGCCTTGTGCCTGACCTCGGGTGATTGGCATATCGCGTGGGATATACCGTACAACGGGTTGATGCTGCCGCTTGAAAACCTGATCGGCATCCATGCCGGTTTTCCGACATACATGCTGACCGCATTTTTTCTGCCGCTGGCTTATGGCTCATGGCGCTTCGTGGTATTTCATGCTGTGGCAGGTCCGATACTGGCCAGCTATCTGACCTCCAATCCGAACGAAATGCCGGCTATCTGGTGCCTGTTTTCGATCGGATTATTGCTGATCGCAATCAGTCCGTTGATCCGGCGGAAGTTTGAAACCACCACATGGTGGGTCTGGCCAAAGGCCTGGCAAGCCTGAGTGCCACCTGATCATTATCGCTCTTCGTCTATCGCTGTCTCCTGACGGTTGAGGATGTCGCGCAACAACGCGATCCTGCTATCAGGTGCGTGATGTCTCGACTTGGACAGAGCGTCATCGGCGTACAGCCACTCGAAGGCTTCAACCAACTCTTCCTCGCTGGCTCCGGTTTTGAGAATTTCGATGACCTGACCTTCGTCGAGTTGACCTGCAATCTTGCGCACGGCGTCAGCCGTTAACTTGCTCATTAACTTGTCTCCTTGTTTTGGATCATATCGGAAGACCCTGTCGAATAATGGCACAGGGAGGTTCTGATCCGTCTTGATATCGGTCAATTACAATGTCAGCCGATCGTATTATTGGTTCATCATTCACACAGGTTCTTTGGCTGCCGGGACGGCGATCAACAAGGAAGTTATGCAATGGCTGTAGATACGCAAGTGAGCTTTCAAAATCTGGACCATTCCGAAGCAGTTGAAAAAGACATCCTTGAAAAGGTTGAGCATCTGCAAAAATTTCATCCACGCCTTGTTGGATGCCGGGTTGTTGTCGATGCCCCGCACCGCGACAAGAGAAAGGGCCGCATTTATGAAGTTCGAATAGATATGTCGGTGCCGGGAAATGACATCTCCGTCACGCGTGAGGCGGGCATGAACCATGCCCACGAAGACATTTATGTTGCAATCCGGGATGCTTTTGATGCGGCGAAGCGCCTGCTCGAGGATCGGGTGCGCACGATGGATGCGTACAGGACAAAGCGGCATCCGGAGGTTCGGCACGGCCGGCTTGCCAGGATTTTCAAGGAAGACGGTTATGCCTTTATCGAATGTGAGGACGGTCATGAAGTGTATTTCGACCGAGACAGCATGACGAAGGATTTCTGGCCTCGCCTGGAAGTCGGTAGTAATCTCAGATTCAAGCAGTTGGATGGTGACAAGGGTCCTTATGGCATTCAGGTCACCTTACAGGATTAGTACTCGTCCAGGGATGCGAAGCCGAGCGATAGCGCATTGAAATCTTGCGCATAGCCGCGATGTCACCTTCATTCAGGTCTGCAAACGATACAGGACCAGCTGCGGGTTGGCTTCTCAACGAGCTTCGATTTCTTCAGAAGCGGCCTGCGCTGCTTGCCGGGCTGGAGTGGCTTTATTTCGGACCTGCATTCGCTCCAGGGTCAGAAGGGTAATTGAACCCAATCCCAGAAACATAACTGCGAGATTAATCAGCCAGCCGATAACAGGGATAAAATTGAGTATGGCCAGCGCGACCAATCCGGCGGTCAGGACCATCAACTTTATCGCCATTGAACCATCAAGCTGTGTGTCACTTGAAAAAGCCATCCAAACCCGTGTCGATACGGCATATGTGCCAAGCAGGTACCCCAGCAACCAAAGCGCGAATATTGCCAGCAAAACAATGGGTATAAGCGGCAACCCGACCAGTGTCAGGGCGCTTACCGGCACAAGACCGGCGACAAAGGCCAGACCGAGGAAGCCTGACAACTCTGCCATGCCGGGATTTGCAACCGCGCGCTGTCTCAGGCGGTCAACCAAAGACGGCATGAAAGCCAGGCAAACTGCCGAAACAATCAGGAAGAACCCCAGTGTTGCCAGGAATGCCAGCACTAGCCCGAAGAACGATGGCCAGAAGAAGGATATATCTTCAGGCATGGTCTCACGCAGATCACGCATCAGGTCGGAACCCTTGAACGGAACCTGCTGGATGCGATCGGCAGAAATGACAGATGCTGGAATACTGATTTCGTTTTCAGTAGAATAAGTCAGCTTCCCCTGAATTTTTGCTGCCGGACCGAATTCAATCTCACCGGCGCTCAGGCGAACATCACCTGAAACCGGGGCATTGAGACTGACTTTCCCGCCTGCAGCCAGGAGGCTGCCGCCGATGGGCGCATTGATGTTGATATTGGCGCCCACGATGCGGGCGTTGTGGCCCACCGAAGCTTTCTCGTTCAATCGTACCGTAAACCCGCTGACCGACAGGTCTTCCACTACGTTTCCCCGGACAGTAATACTGCCGCCTACGGCGTAGAGATCAGCACCAACGTCGCTATCGATCTCGACATCAAAACCGGCTGCATGCGCATCCTTGCCTATTTGGCCAGCCAGGTTGACTGAGACTCCATAGGCAAATGCATCGCGCTGCGCGCTAACCGACGAAGGAGCCGAGCCGCCGGTGTAAACATCACCACCAATGACCAGGCCATCTTCTGCATGAGCGTGGGGTGGTGTGAGCGCCATGATCAATATCAAACTGAATACTGCCAGTAATCTATTCATTGAGACCTCCACAAGTAATGTGAGTTGATCCGATCCAATGCATGATAGTGCCAGTCG
Source organism: Anderseniella sp. (assembly GCA_013041995.1). Taxonomy (GTDB): domain Bacteria; phylum Pseudomonadota; class Alphaproteobacteria; order Rhizobiales; family Aestuariivirgaceae; genus Anderseniella. The sequence goes on from JABDRA010000074.1 coordinate 3,613, forward strand.
GTGACGTCACATTGACCGGCATCAAGGATGGCGGGTTCGAAGCATGACAATCTTGTTTGTGTCTTCCACCGTGAATGCGCAAAAAGAGGTATGACATGGATGAAAACCTGCTTGAGGTGATCGAGACGATACTGGCCAATGGTAAGGACATGACAATTGCGACTCTTCGCGAGGATGGCTTTCCCCAGACCACCACGGTGAGTTACGTCAGTGACGGCACGACGATTTATTTTGGGTGTGATCCCACCTCCCAGAAGGCCAGGAACATCGCGCGAAACGGGAAAGTCTCGCTAACGGTTAATCTGGATTACACCGACTGGAACCAGATCAAGGGGTTGTCGATGGGCGCCATGGCTGAGCAGATCACCGACGCTGATGAAATGAAACTCATGGGAGACCTGATGTTGAAGAAGTTTCCGCAGGTGGCTGAATATGTCTCGGATAATCTCGATGTACTGGCCCTGTTTCGTGTGAAGCCCAAGGTGGTGTCCGTGCTTGATTACTCAAAAGGCTTTGGCCATACAGATCAGGTTGAACTGTGATTGAATGTTTGCGACTCCGGCAACACCATACCCTCCGTCGTATCGAGCTTCCATTGTCTCACGCAAGGATGGCACGTTAGCGTGGGTCAACCTAGTCTGATGTTTGCCGCAACTATATTCTCTTGAGGACCCGGGGAGTCCTATCGTCTGTCTCGTTCCCGACGGAACAGACTAATCTCAAATCGGGTACAAGGTCGCGGATCAGGTCAGACACCAATTTGATATGCGCTGTTTACTCCCTGAAACATTCCTGAAAAATTTTGATAAACCACAAATTTGTTGGCTGGCTGTTATGGTGACCAAACCATCTGAGACGAGATTTGATGCGCTGCTTCCACCGGACATGGCGCTGGCATGCGAGGCAGCCGGCTCAACCAAGGCCGGGCGAGACATATTGGCGCTCATCATCCTCGGCCTGCTCGCTGGCGCGTTCATAGCGCTGGGTGCCATCTTCATGACGGTTGTGGTCACTGGAGCCGGAGACTTGCCCTGGGGTGTCGGGCGGCTTCTGGCAGGGCTGGTGTTTTCATTGGGCCTAATTCTGGTCATCGTGGGTGGTGCCGAATTGTTCACCGGTGACTCGCTGATGATCGTCGCCTGTGCAAGTCGACGTATTACGCTGGCAGCATTGCTGCGTGCCTGGTCGTTGGTTTATGTTGGCAATATCATTGGCGCGATTGGTACCGCAGCGTTGGTGTATCTTTCCGGGCAACATGGGTTTAACGATGGAGCCGTTGGCAAGACTGCACTGTCGATCGCATCATCCAAGGCATCTCTTGAAACTGTTCCACTGTTTTTTCTGGCAGTGCTATGCAACGTGCTGGTCTGCCTCGCAGTCTGGATGTCATTCGGTGCCCGAAGCATTACCGACAAGATAGTGGTAATCGTTCCGCCCATTGCGGCGTTCGTTGCCGCCGGTTTCGAGCACTCAATCGCCAACCTGTATTTTCTGCCCTATGCCCTTGCGATCAAAGCGTGGGCAGGTGCCGATTTCTGGACCGCCATCGGGCAGGATGCAACAGCATATGCCGGGCTGACGATCAGCAGCGCGATGCACAATATTGTTGTTGCAACTGTCGGCAATCTTGTTGGGGGCAGTCTGATGGTCGGCGCCGTCTACTGGTTCGTTTATCTGCGCAGACGCGACTAGAGCAACATGGGTTCAAGTGAACCCATAAACTTGCTCTATCACTTTGAAAGCGATCAGCACGTGTTGCCGGAAGCCGGTCGGTGTTTCGGCTGGTGTTGTCAACCATGAACACTGTTCGAAAAGTTCAACTGTTTTTGAGACGTTTTCCCGTAGCGACCACCTCGCGGACGAGAACAGGGATCAAGCTCAAGGCAATAACCGCGGCCCAGGCTTTGCCGGGCAGGGGTGTCAAACGCAGAGCGCCGGCGATATCGGGCTGCAAAGCCGAGATAGTGAGAATAATGAGGCAAAGCGCAATTGCGAGCCACACATAGGTATTACGGGTGATCTGGTTCAAAATCAGTCCATCGCGCCAGTTGCGCATATTGAACACGTGCCAGAGCTGGGCCAATGCGAGGGTGAAGAAACACATTGTGGTTATGGCGTCTCCTTGGAGATCAAATACAAATGTCGCCAGGATCATGCTCGACAGAGTCGTTGCAGCGATCACGCTGCCGCCGACAACAATCGTCAGCCACTGTGATTTGTTCAGAATGGGTTCGTCAGGAGGTTTGGGTGGTCTGGCTAAGACGTTGCGGTCTGCAACGATTGTGCCAAGCGCAAATGCCGGGAACACATCTGTAACCAAATTGAGGAACAGGATCTGCAAAGGCAGCAGCGGCAGCGGCAGGCCAACCAGAACCGCAAGCCCGACAATCAGTATTTCACTGAGATTGCAGGACAACAGATAGGTGGTGAACCTGCGAATGTTGGTGTAGATGATCCGGCCTTCGCGAATGGCATGGACAATGGTGGAGAAGGCATCATCCCGCAGCACCATGTCAGCCGCTTCGCGGGCTACCTGCGTACCGCGCAGACCCATAGCAATTCCAATATCTGCTTTTCTCAGTGCCGGGGCATCGTTTACACCATCCCCGGTCATTGCGACCACTTCTCCTGCTAGCTGGTGCAGAGTGATGAGATCCAGCTTCTGTTCGGGCGTAACCCGGGAAAACACATGTGCGGACTTGGTCTGTGCTCTTTGTGTTTCTGACATTTCGGAAAATGATTTCAGCTGATTTGACGTGATCGCCGTAAACCCGTGCGGTGCCAGTCCAATGGCCTGTGAAATGTGCTTGGCGGTTGCCGCATGATCGCCGGTGACCATGATGACATTGATGCCTGCCTGCCGGGCGTCGGCAATGGCTGTAGCCACATCAGCACGTGGTGGATCCTGAAATG
>JABDRA010000075.1 GCA_013041995.1 Anderseniella sp.
GGGTAGGGCTGATCGTCAAGTGCCATGCGCAGCTTCAGTTCTGTTGTGCCGAACAGCGCCAAGTCTGGTACGAAGTTCTCTTTGCGCAGATGCCGGACGTCGTTCTTGGTCACCGGGCCGACGAACATCAGCCGGTGTGATGGCGAATAGCGCGCCAGCTTGGTGCCGAACACTTTTTGCAGCACGTAAAAAGTCAGGTAATGGTTGTCGACAACCGCATGAATGGGTTTTGACGAGCGCCGCACGATATGAATCAGGTCGAGGTCGAACAGCTTGTCATTGTTGACCGGAGAATGGCGTTCCGGTCCGTCTGAAAATACGAAATCATAGGCACGGATGGGGATATCTGCATATTGCACGCCCCGGAACAGTTTGTAGTAACCGTCGACCTTGGGCGAGTGGACGATCTGCACCACGTGCGCGACCTCCTGCGGCAGGGCCTTCAGTGCGGTTTCGGTCCAGCCTTCATGCTCTTCCATGGAGGTGATACGGCCAAGGGGCGCGCCTTCTGCCGCGTTTTCAATCAGTGCCTGCGCCATGACAACCGTGGTGAAGCCGGTGCCAAACTCCAGCACTTCCTTCGGTTTGCGGCTACGCACTTCCTCATAAAGCGTCAGATAGTCCGACATGGAAGCGCCGGTGACATTGGACACCTTGGCATATTCGGTAATCGCGTGAGCAAATTCCGGCCGCTTCATCAGCGTCTTCTCAGCCCGCCGGTTGCGGCGCGCAACCAGCCTTTCGATCCACCACGCGCGGGCGCGGGTAAGAGCTGGCAGGCCGGTTGTATCCAAAGGAGGTAATGGCATGAGTTTTGTGATGGATCAGCCAGCGATTCGGGTCAAGAGGGTCGTTGTTGGTATGTTATTCCAGAAAACCGTCAATCCATCGAAGGTTCACTGCTGTCCGGGAAAACATATGGTTGAGGGCTTAGGCATCTGAGTTCAAACGTCGTTCTTGAGGCTTGTCAGTTTTGGATTTGATTTTTCGCCCATAATTTTTGATTGCCCGGATTGCAGTGTGCGCCGTCAAGGCTGGAAATTATTGACCAATCGGTACTTTGTTCGCGCCGGTAATGGATCCCCATTTTCATGGGGATGACGGCAGTGATGATTTACAATCCGAGGCACGAAGTGCGCCCCAGTGGAGCGCAACCGTCAGCCTGCTTGCGTGAGTTCTCTGATCCAGCACTCCTGTCATCCCCATGAAAATGGGGATCCATTGCCGATGAGGACGGTGTATGTCGCCAGGTATGGACTCCAGCCTTTATGGTTTCCCCGGACAGCAGTGAGCGAAGGCTGGGGTGACGACCTGAATTTGTGATGCAGCTGCAGGCTCAATAGCAGAATTTTCGACCTCATCCCCGCGTGACGAAACTGTCCAGCACCCGTTTGTCGCCGGCTGTATCGAAGCTGATCGACAGTTTGTTGCCGTCTACGTGGGTGACCGTGCCGGGGCCGAATTTCTGGTGGTGGATGCGGTCGCCGGTCTCAAATGATTCAGGTCCTGCATCTGACGCCGTCAGGCTGCCTTCCACGATGCGCGGTGTCGAGCGCAGGGCATCACCGTCGGCGTGGCGGGCCTGGGCGCGTTTCCAGCCCGGTGTGTCATAGCCGGAGTTGAACGGTTTCATCTCGTCAAAGCGCGAACCGCCGAACTGGTCTGCACCGCCGATATTATAGCCGCCATAGCTGGACGACATGGTATCCACTTCCACATGGGTTTCCGGCAATTCGTCGACGAAGCGCGACGGCAGGGCCGTCTGCCACATGGCGTGTACGCGGCGGTTCTGGGCGAATGAAATGGTGGACCGCTTGCGGGCCCTGGTGATGCCGACATAGGCAAGACGGCGCTCTTCCTCCAGGCCAGCCTTGCCGCTTTCGTCCAGCGAACGCTGGTGCGGGAACAGGCCTTCCTCCCAGCCGGGCAGGAACACCATGTCGAACTCCAGCCCCTTGGCGGCATGCAGCGTCATGATGGAGGTTTTTTCCTCCTGCTCGCCTGATTGTTCAACCTCCATGACCAACGCGATATGCTCCAGAAAGCCCTCCATGGTCTCAAACTCGTTCATGGAGCGCACCAGCTCTTTCAGGTTTTCCAGCCTTGAGGGGGCTTTGGGGTCCTTGTTCTGCTGGTGCATGTCTGTATAGCCGCTTTCATCCAGGATGATCTCGGCAACCTCTGTGTGGGCAACGGCCTGAACCGAGGAACGCCAGCGCGAGAAAGACGCCAGCAGATCGGTGAGCGACTTGCGCGCCTTGCCCGGCAGTTCGTCGGTTGTCACAATGTCCTGCGCGGCGCGGTACAATGACTGGCCGGTTGCCCGGGCCAGATTGTGAATTTTCTGAACCGAATTATTACCGATGCCGCGCTTGGGCACATTGATGATGCGCTCAAGGGCGAGGTCGTTGTCCGGCGACATGGTGACCTTGAGATAGGCAAGCGCATCACGAACCTCAGCAC
>JABDRA010000084.1 GCA_013041995.1 Anderseniella sp.
GCTCATAAGGCTCTGTGCGGTCATGATTGATCGTCAGCTCGATCTCAAAATCGTTCTCGGGGTTCTTCAGATAGACCAGCGTGAAACCGTCAAACTCAAAGCGGTCTTCTATGCCAAGCCCAAATGCCTTGTTGTAAAACTCGACGGACTTTGCCTCGTCGAGCACGCGCACCATGGTGTGAATGGCTTTTGCCACCGGCACTCCTCCCTTGCAGTCTTGTTATCCTGCAAAGGCTACCACCATCGCCGTCCATGTGGTGTTATCCGGCTACTACACCTTCAACAAGTAACTATTCGGCAGCAACCACATCCATCTTGGCGCGCGCATCGCGTGCTTCAATTGCCAATTGCTCGTGGTTAAACGCCGGATCCAGAAAATTGATGCAGCAGCATCTCAGCAGCGACGCAAAATTGCTGACTTCGCCATGGATCTCCGAGGCTTCTTCATACAAGGCAGACAGAAACTTGGCCATTGGCATGTCCTGGGCTTCAGCCAGTTGTTCCAGAACAACCCAGAATTTGGCTTCAAGACGCACACTGGTCGGGTGCCCCATCAGGCGAACCGATCGTGTTTCAAACGAATAGTTGGACGGTGACTGACCCGCAAATACGTGACACATGACAAACATCCTCCCTGTCGTACGCAAAAAATTGCTCACTAGAAGTGGCAATACTCGCACTTTCCGGCCTGTTTCAGGCTCTTGGATGTCAATGATGTCCACTTGTGATGCGATTGGCAACCACCGCGTGCATCAATTCTGCAATGCGAGAGCACCGATCATGCAGGGTCAGCGCCGTCCAGCATGGACCAGGCGCCACTACGATCGTCCAGCACGTGCAGTTCGCCGAGAGCAATATCGAACCACGCACCGTGCACATTCAATTCGCCGCGCTGTTCGCGATGACGTATCCAGGGAAACGTTCTCAGGTTTGCCAGCGAATGCTCGACATTGGCCCGCTCCACCCGTGTCTCATGATGGTGCTCCGAATTGCTGCCGTCGCGCTCCACAAACTGCGCCACGTCCCGTATCTGTTTCAGCCACTGGCCGATGAAATCCCCGCGGCTCAAAGGACTGGACTGGTTGATGATTGTTGAAATACCGCCGCACCGGCCATGGCCCATGATCACAATATGCTCGACGTGCAGTTGCAACACCCCGTATTCGAGCGCAGCCGAGGTCGAATGATGATTACCGTCCGGCGCATACGGCGGCACAAGGTTCGCCACATTGCGCACAACAAAAACTTCACCCGGACTGGCATCAAAAACAATCTCCGGAGCTGCACGGGAATCGCAGCAGGCGATGATCATAATCGTTGGATTTTGGCCGTTTGCAGCCAAAGCGTCATACCGTTGCCGTTCGCGGGCAAAGGCCTCCGAGCGAAAGCTGCGATAACCATCGCTCAAACGTCGTGGAAATGAGCTCGTCAAATGAGTTCCCTCTATATCGGTTTCAGAAATGTTCCGAGCGAAGCACTTCTACATCGCAAACCGACACAATGCCAATATAGCGTTCGACAATACCCTTGGTTGCCAACAGAACGCTTTCCTCCCTTGACGGGTCTGTGATGCACACCACGCTCACAATACGCGCGGTATCGCCAAAGACATCATCGCGTTGCCAGTCACCGGACATGCCACGCCCGGCCAGTGCCGGCAAGACCGTATATCCAGTGACACCAAAGCGGTCCAGTATCTCAATAATCCGGTGCAGCGCTGCTGCCTCGATCATGATTTCGATGCGCTTTTTCTTATGGGTCTTCAGCGTCATTTCAAAACCTCTGCAAGCCAGATATAGAGTGGAATTCCAATGGCAAGGTTAAACGGGAAAGTGATGCCCAGAGACAGGGTCAGATAGATCGACGGTGTGGCTTCAGGCAGCGCCAGCCGGAGAGCTGCCGGTACGGCAATATAGGATGCCGAGGCCGACAGGGTTATCAACAAGGCAGCACTTCCTGCCGACAGGCCAATCAACATGGCTGCTCCTGCACCTGCAGCCGCGCCGACCAGCGGCATGTACAATCCGTACAACAACACCGGCATGGACAACCTGCCAAGACCGGAGCGAAGCCCGCGTGCCGCGATCAAGCCCATGTCCAGCAGGAACAGGCACAACACGCCGCGGAAAGGATCAACAATAAACGGCGCGATGGTTTCCAGTCCGGGCTTACCGGTAATGTAGCCAATGAGGAATGCTCCCGTCAGCATGAGCACAGATGAGTTGAAGAAAATTTCGCGGCCGATATGAGTGCCCTGCCCGTCTGCCGGGCTTGCCGCATTGGCGCGCTTGGCCAGCAGCAGAGCCATCATGATCGCAGGACTTTCCATCACTGCAGCAACCGCAATCATGTAGCCGTCATATTCAAGTCCGGCGGTAGCCAGGGCCTGTGTGGCAGCAACAAAAGTGACAATCGAGATTGAGCCGTAATGAGCAGCAACAGCCGCTGCATCCACACGCGACAAACCACTGGTGGCCCGCAACAGGCCGAAACCGATTACCGGCAGCAGGGCTGACAGAACAGCACCTGCAATCAACACTGCAAACAAGGTTGCCGTGAGACCACTGCCGGAAAGTTCCACTCCACCCTTGAAACCGATAGCCATCATCAGATACAGCGCCATCGTCTTGGCGATGGCTTCCGGTATCGAGAGATCGGATTTTACAAAGGATGCAAACAGGCCCAGGGCAAAGAATAACACCATGGGCGAAATCAGGTTTTGCTGAGCAATCTCAAGCATGCCGCCCATACCCCGTCTCCGTGTATTGCCGACCTTTACCAGGGTCAGGTCTCTAAACCAGTAGAACCTTCCTTGCGCTGGGAAGCAATGCCGCACCGGGCTGTTCTCCCCAGTGATTGTAGGTTTGCACCCCGCCTGATCCGCGCACTTGTTCCAGCAAGTCAAGGTCGACCTCGGCGTACACCCACTGGGGCCTGTTCAATTCACCAAGCGCGATCACCCCGCCGGCAGGAAACCCTGTATCAGACGCGGCATACACGCCTGCCGCACCAACATTCATCTCAACCGGCGGACACCAGGGTGCGGCACCGACAGTAGGTGAGTGCACGGTATAAACCTGGCTTTCCAGCGCGCGCGCCATGCAAGCAGTTCGCACCCGCCAGTATCCGTGCTCTGTTTCAGTGTTGGATGGCGCCAGGATGACCTCTGCGCCTGCCTCTGCCAGTGCGCGCGACAACAGGGGAAATTCGATGTCATAGCAGATCACCAGCCCAACCTTCACATGACCCAGATCAAACACGCACAATCCGTCACCCGGTCCGGCACTGACCTGCCAGGGTTCACGTTCCCAGGGCGTCATCATCAGCTTGTGATACTCGCCTTGTCTGGCGGAAGGCGCGAATATCCTGGCCACGTTGGTTGCCGTGCCATCCCCATGCCGCTGCGGGCCAGATGCCGCAACGATCGTCACTCCATGCTCGACCGCAAGCCGCTGGTGCAGCTCCGCCTGCAGCGGCAAACGGTCGGACACCGCATCAATCGCGCCTTGCAGGTCAGCTGCAGCATCCTTGCCGGCAAGTGACGCCAGTTCCATTGCGCCGTATTCCGGGAACACCAGCAATTGCGAACCTGCCGCTGCGGCTTCTTCCACCCAGCGCGTGATCTTGTCTGTATATTCGGCCTGCGATGACAGCTCATCCAGCGGATACTGGGCAGCGGCGATTTTGAGGGTACGGGTCATAACTTCTTTATCCAGAACTGCATCGGCTTTTCGGTTTCTTCGGTAGCATCGACATCTTTCCACGAATAGGCCGTTGTCATACCGTTCAGCTTCTCAAACCCGCGCTTGCGCCAGAAGGCATCCAGCGGGACATAATCTCCCGGCCTCATCGGGTGATCGCCGGCACGTGCAACACCACAGAACACCG
>JABDRA010000092.1 GCA_013041995.1 Anderseniella sp.
CTGCTCCGCGTTTTCCGGCGGCTGGCGGATGCGTGTCGCGCTGGCGGCGGCGCTGTTTGCCGAACCGGATGTGCTGCTGCTGGATGAGCCGACCAACTATCTTGATCTGGAAGGCGTGATTTGGCTGAAGAACTATATCCGCACCTATCGCCACACGGTTCTGATCGTCAGCCATGACCGCGACCTGCTCAATGACGCGGTCAGCGCCATCCTGCATCTGGAGCAATGCAAGCTGACACTCTACCAGGGCAACTACGACACCTTCGACCGCATACGCCGCGAAAAGCAGGCGCTGCAGATGAAGATGAAGCGCAAGCAGGATGATGCACGCCAGCACATGCAGGCGTTTGTCGACCGGTTTCGCTACAAGGCCTCCAAGGCCAAGCAGGCACAATCACGCCTGAAAGCCCTGGAGAAGATGGAACCGATTGCAGACGTGATCTCGGATCGCGTATCGCCGTTCCTGTTCCCCGAACCGGCCCGCCCGATAAATCCGCCGCTGGTGCGTTTTGAAAAAGCTGCAGTGGGCTATGAGGAAGGCAAGCCGATCCTGCGCAATATCGACTTGCGCATTGATGGTGATGATCGCATCGCCCTTCTGGGGGCCAACGGCAACGGCAAGTCTACATTTGCAAAACTGCTGTGCGGGCGCCTTGATGTGATGGACGGGCATATGCGCCATCACAAGAAGCTGAATGTGGCCTACTTCGCACAACACCAGCTTGACGAACTGAACCCAGGCGAAACGCCCTATGATCATTTCGTCGCATTGATGCCCGATGCAACGGAGGCCCAGCGCCGGTCAAAACTCGGTGCATACGGTTTTGGCGCCCATCTGACCCACAACAAGGTCGAGACACTGTCAGGCGGCGAGAAGGCGCGGCTCCTGTTTGCACTTGCAGCCTTTCACGGACCGAACATTCTGGTGCTTGATGAGCCCACCAACCATCTCGACGTGGCAGCGCGCGAAGCGCTTGTTCACGCACTCAACGAGTATGAAGGCGCGGTGATCCTGATCAGCCATGACCGGCATTTGATCGAGGCATCGGTTGATCGTCTCTGGCTGGTCGATGAGGGCACTGTCAAGGCGTATGAGGGTGATCTGGATGGCTATGCGCAACTGGTTCTGGAAAAAAGCCGGACGGCAAGGCGTGAGGCAAAAAAGAGCGCGCGCGCCTCAGCCCCAGCCAGCGAGCCTGCAAAATCCAAACCTGCGCCGGCCAAGGTGAATCTTGTTCATCTGAAGAAACAGATTCGACAAAGCGACAGCAAGATGCTGGAATTACAGGAAAAAATCACGATCCTTGATCGGGCTCTGGCAGACCCGCAGATGTATGCGACACAGCCGAAAAAAGCTGCCGACTTCGCAAAACTGCGCGCCAGGCTGGCAGAAGACCTTGAGGCAACGGAGCTCAACTGGCTCCGGATGCAGGAGACCTTTGACACCGCCTCAAACGGACCTGCCTGATCGGCATAGCCGGGATTTAAAGATGCCCGGCTGAACCGCTTTCAGACGCAATGCCTTCGCGACACCTTCAATCGCGACCAGCTGCAACATTATAGTTTTCCGGTGTTTGTCCCGAAATTTCCAGAACCAGCTTGCGCCGCACCGCTTCTGCGAAACTCGCCCGTCCCTCCGCTGTCACCATGAAGGCACCAGGGCCGCCTATGATGCGGTCCGCGTATTCCTTTTCAAGGTTTGCTCCCGCCCGCCTGCCATCTTCCGGACGCAATATGGGCAGCGCATTGATTGTGATGCCTGCCGCCAGTACTTCCTGGCGCGCAGAGGCAATCGAGGGGCCGGAAAAATTGCGGATACTATCGCCGGAAAAGTCTATCACGGCACGTGGTGCGCGAATGTCGTTTACCTCGATTAACCTCTTGGCATCCAGCAAGGCACCACCGATGGCATTGCCCCCATAGGCCTGACGCGGCGGGCCGGTCAGGGCTTTGGCAAAGGTCTCCGCCGTTTCTGCACCATCAATGATCATCCAATCCACCACCACGGCGGTATTGCTTGCCCATTCGACATAGGTCACCGCGATTGTCCCGTAAATCGAACTTTCAATTGCTGCCACAACCGCTGGATCAGTTATCGCCGAAGCGTAACCCTGGCGCTGAAAGGCAAGCTCTTCGGTATCAATAGAGCCGGAGGCATCGGCGAGCAGCACCAGCTCCAGCCCGGCTTCGCGCCGATCCTGCGCTGCCGCCACTCCGGTGAGGACAAGCAAGAGAAAAACTCTGAGAAACATAACCACGCTTGCGCCAAGCTGTTTCTGCCCTATGGCAATCTGATACATAACGTAACTCCGGCTGTCAGTCCCCCGAGCCCATGATACCCAATCAACACTGCGGCAATTCAGCAAGAAAAAGCGGCAAGAGTCTATGCGGCTTTTCTGCGCGCCGTTGGGATGATTTCACGTTCTATCAATTGCAACAAGTCACCAAAATATCCCGCGCTGCGGGCCGGGCGTGTGGGATCAGAGGTAATCGCAACGGTCAGCTCAAGACCTGGCACGACGCAGATGATCTGACCACCATAGCCTCGCGCCAGCGCGTAGGCGTCGTCTCCCGTGCGCCCCAGGAACCAACCGTAGCCGTAGCTCAACTCGGAGAACGGCGAACGTGTACTTGGCTTCAAAGAGCGTTTCACCCAGTCTGCGCTGAGTACCTGCACGCCATCCCAACGGCCACCTAGTCGATACAATTCACCGAAACGCACCATTCCTCGCAGGCTCAGCGCCATTTCATTGCTGCCGAGGTAACGGCCTTGCGGGTCGCGTGTCCAGGCCGGTATGTCCATGCCGAGCGGCTTGCCCAACCGGCTGCGTGCGAGGGTCAGCAGGCTTTCACCCGAGACCTCGGACAGCACCGCACCGAGCACATGGATAGACCCTGTCGAATAGAGCATCCGGCTGCCGGGCTCAGCCAAAAAGGGCCGCATCAATGCGTTGGCGACCCAATTGCTGCTGCTGATCCAGCCCCCGTAATTGGCTCCCGAGGTCCGCTCCAGCCCTGCCTGCATGGTTACCAGTTGCTCCATCGTGATCGCAGCCACGCGCGGGTCGGCACCGGCCGGGATCAACTTGGGGGCTACATCTGCGAGCGTAGCGTCGAGCGATGGGATTTCACCCCGGTCAAGTGCGGCACCTGTCAGGGCGGCAACGATGGTCTTGGAAACGGATTTGACCGGCACAGTCCGACTGATATCGGGGCCGCGAAAAACCTCTGACAGAACCTCTATGCCACCGAGTTGAACCACAAGCGCATGGCATTGGTCCAGCGCGCGCGCCTGCGACGCCACCGCAAGCCATGAACCGGGCCCGGCCGCAGCAGGCAGAGCAGTCAGTGCGACGGCTCCCGCGACAAACTGGCGGCGGCACATAACCGGCATGAGATCTCCTTCAGATTATTGAGCTAAGCATAAGTCAGTGAGTAATTGTAGCTACTCAGAATCCTGTGTACAGCGGCCTATTGCAGGCCGCCATTTCGCTATTGCATGCGGCGGCGCGGTTTCCTCAGAGCAGACGTCGCAGGCAGGATCAGGCCGTCACGTTCGCACAAGCGGTCCATCTATCCCACAACTCTTCTGACGTCACAGACTTTCGGCTCTCCGCCTGGGAATGCGCGGAAACAGTGCGCAATCCGGCATCGGCATGATATCGAAATTGGACACGAGTATTTTTGTGATATGGTGAATTTCCGGTGGATTGATTTCGCGAAAATGAGGCTTTCATGACCAAAAATGCAAGTGAAACATACCACCTGAGACCGCTTCACAAAGCGGATATCGCGACCGTGGCAGGCTGGTATGAATCTCTTGACGACTTGTCACTTTTCGATCGCACGATGCGTGTGCCGGTCAATCACGAGGCGGTCGAGCAGTCACTGTTGGAAGCAACCGGAGTTGAAGGTACCAGCGGGAAGTGCTGGTTCGCCATTGAGGCTGAACGCGATAGTTTGTGCGGCATTGTGGGCCTGGAGAACGTCAACGCCATCAACGGCGACGCCATTCTGGCGCTTTTTATAGAAGAGGCGTCCCGGAACAAGGGAATTGGCGTTCGCTCAGCTGCACTGGTTCTTGACATGGCATTTAACCAGCTACGCCTGAACAGGGTCAGTTCGTTCTATCGCACGGACAATGAAGCTTCACGCAAACTGACCACTGCCACCGGCTTCCGAAAGGAAGGATGCCTTCGCAAGGCATGGTTTTCAGGAGGCAAGTACATCGACATGATCTGCGTCGGTCTGCTGCAGTCCGAATGGATGAAACACCGACCGGAAATGGCGAGCCAGCTATCCGTCGCTACACGCGTGAAGTTCGGGCACAAAAAATCCGGTGGTTGGTCGTGGCCGCCCGTCGATTGAGAGCAACCCATACAAGTTGATGTGGGCTGAATTTGACACCATCTATAAGTTTCAAAATCGCGTACACCAAAAGAAGTGCCGTCAAGGGCGATGTAAGGTACCAACAAAGTGAATTCACTGCAGACCAAACCGTTAGATGCCGGCAAGCGCCAATTGGGTGCGATCCTGTTTGCCGACATCGTCGATTACAGCAGATTGATGAGCCAGGATGAGATTGCGACCCATCATTCGGTTGGGCAGAGTCTTGAGCTGTTTGAAGCCAAAAGTGCCGAGTTCGGAGGCGTCATTCTGGATCAACGAGGCGATAGCGCTCTGGTATTGTTTGACAGTGCCGTTGCTGCTGTTGAACTTGCTGTCGCCATTCAGGAACAGTTTGAACAGGTCAATCCGGACGTGGCAGAAGACCGCCAGATCAGATTCCGGATCGGCATCAATGTAGGCGAAGTTCTCCGAGACCAGCGTGGTGTTCACGGCGACAGCGTCAACATTGCGGCCAGACTTGAAAGCATTGCTGAACCCGGGACAATTTTCATCAGTTCGGCGGTTCATGACCTGATACGCGCCAAACTCAGATATGGTTATGAATTTGTCGGTTCGAAATCTCTGAAAAACATCGCCGAGCCAATTGATGTCTATCGTGTCCGGTCGGAAGTTGACGGTGCCACGATGGCACCCAGCATTCGCACGCACGCCAACAAGGATAAGCGGTTGTTGCCGGATATCCCGTCGGTGGTTGTTCTGCCATTCCAGAACCAAGGTTCAGACAGCAGCGGAGACTGGCTGGCCGAAGGGATCACTGAGGACATAACTGTCAACCTGTCGAAATTCAAAAACCTGTTCGTTATTTCCAGGAACTCGGCCTTCATGTTCCGGGAAAAACAGGTTCAGCCTCAAGACGCTGCCCGTCAGCTGGGCGTGCGATATGTCACCCAAGGCAGAATTCGACGTGCCGGGAACCGAATCCGCATCTCAGTTGAAATGGTGGATACGGATGCTGACCGGATGATCTGGGGCGAACAGTACAATCGCAACCTGGATGACATTTTCACCCTTCAGGACGAGATTACCGAGACTGTCGTTGCCGCCTCCACCGTTCAGATTGAAGCCAGCGAGCACGAACGCGTGCGGCGGGCCCTGCCCCGCGATCTGGCCGCCTACGGATTCCTGCTGCAAGGTCAGCAACTGATTTTCAAATATACGCGTCAGGACAACCAGCGTGCCCGTGAATTCTATCAATCAGCGCTTGAGGCAGATGATCGATACGCCCGTGCAATTGCCGCAATTTCTCGAACCCTGAATATTGACTGGCGCTATTCATGGAATGACGACCCCGACAGATTGCTTGATAAGGCGTTGTTATTGGCTCAAGACGCGGTGCAACTCGATCCCACTGACGCCCGCGGCTATGGAGAACTCGGGTTCGTACATCTTTACCGAAAAGAGTTTGATGCTTCCATTGACGCCTATCAACGCGCTCAATCGCTGAACCCAAATGATGCTGATTTGCTGTCTGACATGGCCGACGCACTGGCACACGCGGGAAAGTCTGAGGAATCGATCGAGCTGCTCAACAGGGCAATGCGGTTGAACCCGTTCTACCCGGACCAGTATCTGTGGCACCTTGGTGGGGCTCAATACAATCTGAAGCAGTATGACGATGTCATCAGATCCATCCAGAGAATGCATAACCCGATTGAAGGCAGACGATTACTTGCGGCGAGCTACGCCCAACTGGGCCGCCTTGATGAAGCTCGTGAGCAGGCAAGATTGCTGCTCGAAGCGCATCCCAACTTTTCGCTCGACCACTGGGCCTCCATTCTTCCGGATCGGCTGGAAGAAGAAACCATGCACTACATCGAAGGACTGAAAAAAGCGGGGCTTTGACGACTATTTAACGCTTACAACTAGTCGCCTGGGCCGCGCGCCTTGGCACCGCTGACCTTTGCGCCACTGACTTTGGCACCGCTGACCTTGGCACCACTGACTTTGGCACCGCTCACCTTCGCACCGCTAACCCCGAACCCGGCATCACCGAGTGTGGCGTCGAGTAGAACCTGCTCAAACATACCGCTCGCGACATCCATTCTGATGGTGTAGTCGGCCTTGTCATAGTCCCAGACCCGGATACCATCTGCAAATTGGAAATCTGCCGCCGCCATGCCACCAATCGATGGATCGCGAGGCGCCCTTGACCGGTTTGAAGGATTATCTTCGCTCTGATCTTTGCCCTTTTGTGAAGCAAGTTCTCCATCACCATGGACGAGAAACAGCGTTGGGCTGGGAAGGTCAAAATAGTCCCCTTCATAACTGAATCCGTAAATCCTGGCAAAACCAGCTTTCTCATCTAATTGCTGACCCAGAAATTGATTGTTCCCC
>JABDRA010000094.1 GCA_013041995.1 Anderseniella sp.
TGGTGGTGGTGAGCGTGATCATGATGGTGACTATGACCATGGCCATGACTTTCAACGACTGCTGCTACCGGGGCAAAGCGGGGACGCAGTGCCTGCCAGATCAGCCACATGCCGGTCAGGGCGATCAATCCATAGCTGGCCGCTTCCAGGGCTATGGCCATGGACTTGGCCGTGCTGGCAGCGGCGCTCACTGTCAGCAACAGTACAGAGACCAGAACGACGGCCGTGACTGCCTGGAACAGGGCCGCCATGAACGAGATCATCACGCCGCGTTTCAACTGGCGTTCATTTGCCAGCAGCCAGGCCGACACCACCGCCTTGCCGTGACCGGGGCCTGCTGCGTGCAGAACGCCGTAGGCAAAGCTCAACGCCATCAGGGTCAGGGCAGCAGACCAGGCCGATCCGCGCTTCATTGTGCTCAGTGCTGCCGACATCTTGCCGTAGAAGGTGCGCTGTTGTGCCTTGATCCATTCGACCGGGTTGTTGAAAAGCGTTGGTGCGGCATCTCCGCTGCCGGCATTTTTCCGGCGCTGCAGCAGTAGCTGGCCCGGTTTCACCGTGGAAGGCTGGGCTGGGTCAGCCTGAGCCAGCATGACCGGACCGGACGGGTTGGCGTGGGCCAACTGCCAGCCGGGCAGGCAGGCAGCAGCAAGGGCAAGCAGGACAAGAACGATGCGGATCAAGATTGTCCCTCTTGCGGTTAGCTTGCTGCGGACTTGCAGGAAACCGAAACCGGCTGTGCGAACAGCGAGCCGAAATCCTGCGGCTTGTCCGGTTGCCAGTCGGCAGGCTTGTCCGCCAGTTCCTGCTTGGTCTGCTCGATGCTTTCATCAAAAGCCAGTGTGCCGACATTGATAACGCAACCTTTTGGCAAATTGCCGATGGCCGTGACGGTTTCGCCCTTGATATAGTCATAGGCAATGAAGAAATCCGGGTCATAGATCTTGTAGGTGAATTCTCCGGTTCTCAAATCCACCGGCGTTGCGAACGGGACGACAAAGGTCATCGACAACCGGCCCTGGTCATTGATGCGCTGGCCATATTCGGTGACATCGGCATAAGCGATGTCCTTGCCGTTGGCCTTGGCCGCGACGAAATAGCGATATTCTTTCAGGGCCTTGATGTTTTCGTCTACAACCGGTTGCAGTTCGGCGGCGGTGTAAATGCCGTCCTTGTCGGCATCCATGCCTTCGGTGGCGGCCTCGGTATATCCCTGGTCGAAAATCCACTCCACATGAATGGCGGTGGCGCGGCCCTGGTCATCCAGAATGATGTCGGAACGCAAGTCGGAGTAGACATGCGGGTGGGCGGAGGCGGTTTGCGAAAACAGGGCGGCTGCAACGACAAGAGACGAAGACGCAGCGATGTGTTTTTTCGACAGTACGATCATGAAGCGGTCCGTTTGCAGGCAGCCGGAATTTCAGGTGTTAGCCGCTGTTTGCAGCAATATCGTGGTAAGCGCGGCGTATTATTGCGCAACAAGCCTGATTTGCAAATTAACTTTGCAACGGGCTTGACGTGGCAATTGCCATTTCACGTATGTCTTGCGGGGTAAATTTTGCTCGAGTCGAGGACCGCAGGAGCTGGACTCAACGGTCAAAAACGCGCCTTGATCTAACGTATATGTGACAGTGAATTGCCCGGTTGGCTGTTGCATCCAGGCGCATTTACCAGCACTTTCGGGCGAAGTTACCCGACCACGGTTTCAGGCAAGGAAAACATGGGACTGGACGTATCGATATGGGCGGCATTCTTTGCCGGACTGCTGAGTTTTCTGAGCCCGTGCGTATTGCCGCTGGTGCCGCCTTACCTGTGCTTCATTGCCGGAACGTCATTGGAAGAACTGACCGGAGAAGCGGAAGCCGACAGCGCGGTACAGCGCAGGGCACTGGCAGCCTCGGTCCTGTTCGTGTTGGGGTTTTCGACCGTCTTCATCGCGCTTGGCGCATCCGCCAGTGTGATCGGGCAGTGGCTCAGGGAAGCGACCACCTGGGAAATCACCATAGGCAGCATGAACTTCCCGGTCCTGACGTCGGTGGCCGGTGTCATCATCATCATCATGGGACTGCATTTTCTGGGCGCGTTTCGCATCGGCTTCCTGTCGCGTGAAGTGCGCTATCAGCAGGAAGCAAAGCCGGTCGGGTGGTTCGGCGCCTATGCCATCGGACTTGCCTTTGCGCTTGGGTGGACACCGTGCATCGGGCCTGTGCTGGCCGCCATCCTGACCGTGGCAGGATCTGCTGACAGTGTGACCACGGGTGCGGGGTTGCTGGCGATATATTCCGCCGGGCTTGGCGTGCCGTTCCTGCTGGCGGCCGTTGCCATGCCGCAGTTCCTGGTCTTCATGAAGAAGTTTCGCCGCCACTTGGGCCTGGTTGAAAAGGCCATGGGCGGCATGCTGGTGGTGACAGGCGTCATGTTCCTGACCGGCACGTTTACCACGCTGTCCTATTGGATGATCGAAACTTTCCCCGGCCTTGCAACCTTGGGCTAGAATTGCTTCCATTCGCCTGAAGTGGAATGGAGAACCTGATGAAAATTACCGTCGACATCGACTGTACGCCGGAAGAGGCGCGCACTTTCTTTGGCCTGCCTGACGTGCAGCCGATGCAAAAGGCCATGATGGCCAAGATGCAGACGCAGATGGAAAGCCAGATGGACCAGCTCGACCCGACCGAAATCATGAAAACCTGGATGACACCGGGCATTGAGGGGTTTGGCCAGATCCAGAAAGCCATGTGGGCGGCGGCAACCAGCGGGCAGCCGGCGAAACCGGGCAAGGACTAGAACCCAACGGCAAAAGCAGACAAAGGTTTGTCTGGTGGAACTCAATTTGTCATTGGAAGTTTGTTAGTCGCTGCGTTGTTTCCGGATCGAGAAAACCTGCGACTGTAGCGTCGGTCTCCAGTAGAAGTGCCCGGTTCAGGTCGCAAGCGGCCGACTGGTTGAGAACCCGCTTCATCGCCCGGACTGAAGGAGGAGGAAGCGCGCTGAGCTTCTCAGCAACCACCTGTGCTGCATCTTTCAGTTCAGTATCCTCGACAATACGCCAGGCCACACCAATTTCCTTCAGTTGGTCCGCCGTATAGCGTTCGCCGAGAAAAAGCATCTCGCGGGCCTTGTTCAGGCCAGCAACGGCAGGCAGCAGCGACGTTACCGCCCCGGTGACAAACAGGTTAAGGGAAACCTCCGGAAAGAAGCCTTTGGCGCTCTTTGCCCAGATGGGAAAGTCGCAATTGATGGCCCATTCAAAGCCACCCCCGACGGCCCAGCCATTGATCGCGCCAACAACTGGCTTGGCGCCAAATACTATCGCCTGTGTTGCGCGCTGGATCGCGTCTACTATGGCGCGCGCTTCGGTTTCATTTTCCGGGTGAACATGGGCACGACGATCGTCGCCAGCACAAAACGCCCGTCCGCTTCCGGTAAATATTATGGCGCGGGTTGCATGGTCAGCATTGGCGTCATTGAATGCCGCCGCAACATCCTTGATAAGCTGCAGGTTCATCGCGTTAAGACTGTCAGGCCTGTTCAACGTGATCGTGCGTACACCCTTGTCGTCGATCGTACTGAGCACTGTTTCATAGGTGAAACCTGTCATGAGTTTGTCCTTACTACGCGTTGCGTCTTGCCTTCAGTTACCGGAAATGTACCTGCCGGTTTGATTGTTACCCTGGCCGCCGCCCCAAGGGCAGATTTTATTTCCGCTGCAATGCGGTCCTCAAGGCCGGGCCCGCCGGTTTGGCCTTTGGCCAGCTCTGCCTGAACTGGCAAAAAATCATGCGGTGGTTTTGTGTCCAGCACAATCCGATAGTCGCCGGACAACTCCTCAAATCGCGTCAACACTGATGCGATCATGGTTGGAAACATGTTCAACCCACGCACAACGACCATATCGTCATTTCGGCCGACGACGCGAAACCGCATTCCGGTCCGCCCGCACCGGCACGCCTCGGTGGCATCCACAGCAATGATATCGCCGGTGCGAAACCTGACCAGCGGCTGGCAATCCCTGACAAGATGAGTCAACACCAGCTCACCTTCCTGCCCACTATCGATGGGCAGCAGCAGTTCTGTTTCAGGGTCAATCAGCTCCGGATAAAGCACGTCAGCAGCCATAAAATGTAGTCGTGTGTCATGTTCACACTGAGCTGCGAAGTTGCAGAACACATCAGAAACACCATAGTTGGCATTGCGGGGTTCCATACCCCAAACATCTCGAATGCGCTCACGCAATGCAGGATCATCCAGTCCCGGTTCACCTCCAAACAGGCCAAGTTTCAGGCCAAGATCGCGCGGGGACAGGTTGGGGAACTTTTCGCTCAGCACCCGTTCCAGAACAGCGGGGTATGACGGCGTGCAGGAGATGGCGGTAATGCCAATATCCAGAATTGTGCGGATCAACAGTTCCGTATCACCAACCCCGAACGGCATCACAGTTGCTCCAGCACGTTCCAGAGTAAGGTGGTCGGTAAGCCCACCCATCCACATTTTGTAATTCAGGCAATGAACAACGGTATGGCTGGAGTTCAAACCGGCAGCACCCTGGCATCGACCCCCGACCGACTCGGTGATGTTGCAATCACGCATGGACATAGCCAGGTTCATCGCCTGCCCAGTGGTGCCGGACGTCCGGTGTAGTCTGGCAACCGCACTACGTGGAGCCGCCAGGTAAGTACCAAACGGTTTGTGCTCAGATTGAGAAATGCGAAGCTGTGCCTTGTCTGACAATGGCAGCTCGGGAAGATCACGCAAGTCCGCTGGCAGGCTTTGTCCTGCCCACAACTCCTGATAAAATACGGACTTGTCGGCAACATACTTGATCTGGTTTTCCCACGCCGTCTGTTGAAGTTGCGCTAACTCGACTGTCCCAATTCTCTCCGCGTCTGGTCTTAAGGCGCCCATGCTTTGGTCTGTTCCAACAACTTCGTTGCTCAATGTTGAGCAGGACCAGCCTTGACAGTCAATGTCCACTCGACAAGCGCCTGCAGGTTGCCGTAGGCACCACCACAGGTCAGCACCGGTTTGGTGAAGGTTCCCAGATCAGCAGTTTTCACGATCGGTCAGGTCCGTGTCCCGGCGCCGAGTTCGATCGGGCTGCCATGTGGCGTGGCCTTGGCTGCCCGGTCCCAGGCATCCTTGCGCTCAAGGCGTTCGGTTTCGCTTAATGCGCCCTTTTGCTGGGTGATTTTCTCAAGCGCTGCCAGCCAGCGCAGGTAATAGTTTTCTGCCGCATCATCGGGACCTGCGGCGGCAATCTCTGTACTCAGCGCATCAGCCCATTCGACCCAGGTAAACAGGCCTTTTTCATGCAGCTTGACGGTCATGGCGAAGGCCTGCGCCTGCCAAGGTTCGGCAAACACCGGTTCATCAGCTTCGGTCACCAGGCCGGGAAGCCGTCTGACATCTTCAGGCAGGGACAAGGTAGCTCTCCCACAGGTCTGCGTGCATGCAGTCATTGGCCGGGGCATCTGCGCCCCACAGCTCACGGGCTGCAAATTGCACCGTATAGAGGTGTTGCGGGTTTTCACCCTTGCCGTGGGCGTTTGTGTCCGGAAACACGTGACCCTTGTGCCAGGCGACGATTTCACCTTCGCAGCCACGCAGATATCGCGGCAACCTTGTATGGCCTTCCGGGTTCATGCGTATGGCGCGCACCTTGTTGCCGGTATTGAATTTCGGTTTCGTGTCGAGGTCACGCGATGCCGGGCCGCCCTTTGCCAGAATGGCTGAAACTTCGCCGGCGCCCACAGGATCACGATGCAAATCGCGCGGTGTCACTTCCTGGCGTCCCAGATGCACTTCACCGGGCACCACAAATCCGGTGTCCAGCATCAGCTTGATCAGGCCTTCGGTCCAGATCTGGTAATAGCTGGAGGTCATGTACTTGGCAGGGTGCATGCTTTCGCGGGCATGGCGGCCCTGGTCAATGTTCCACTGGCCATAAAATCCCATGGCAAGGGTAAGCGCAAAGGCGCGCTTTTCCCACTCGGCATGAAACACGGGCTCGTCAATTTCCGGGTCGATAGGCCCGAGGCCATGGATGCCGCCGAGATCCTGACCGCCGTTCATGATGCTGCCTGTTCAGGCGTCAGCGCGAGGCCGGTACCGATCATGGAATTGCGGGTGACCAGGGTTGCAAGTCGTTCTTCGCTCCAGTTCTCGGTCCCATCGGGCCGACGCGGAATAACCAGATATCTTACTTCAGCAGTTGAATCCCACACCTTTACGCCGACGTTTTCAGGCAGCTGGACGCCGAACTCGGCCAGCACACCGCGCGGGTCGGACACGGCCCGTGACCGGTAGGGCGGCGCCTTGTACCAGACCGGCGGAAGTCCCAGAACCGGCCACGGATAACACGAGCACAGCGTACATACGACCATGTTGTGGGTATCTTCGGTGTTTATGACCGCCACCATGTGCTCCCCCTGGCGGCCGATAAAGCCCATGTCGGCAATGGCGTTGGTGGCGTCGGTGCGCAGTTTTTCCATGAAGCCTGCATCGCTCCAGGCTTTGGCGACCACCTTCGCGCCATTGCGCGGGCCGACACGGGTTTCATAGGTCTCGATCAGTTCATCAAGGGCTGCCGGATCCACATAGCCCTTTTCCACCAGCAGGCTTTCCAGCGCCTTGACCCTGAGTGCGGTTTCAGACAGGTCGGAATGCTCACCTTCGTGGTGGTGGTGATCGTGATCATGGTCGTGTGCCATATGGTGGGTTACTCTCTTGATTGAATGAGCGCCATACTGCAATCAAGTTGCCTATCTATCAACTCACAAATTTACAAGGAAACCCAACATGGCTGTGAAACTTGAGGGCATCAAGGCATGTGTGTTCGATGCCTATGGCACATTGCTGAACGTCCATGCCCCGGTGGCGCAACTTTCGTCACGTATCGGAAAAGACGCAGACGCGGTTTCCAAACTCTGGCGGCAGAAGCAGCTTGAATACACATGGTTGCGGTCGCTGATGAAGGCGTATGTCCCGTTCTGGCAGGTCACCGGTGATGCGCTTGATTATACGCTGGAAGCCTTTGCCATCGAGGACCAGGCGCTGCGTGATGATCTGATGGAGTTGTATCTTAATCTGGCGGCCTATGATGATGCGGTTGTGTGCCTCAAGGCCCTGAAAGAACTGGGTGTGGCTACGGCCATCCTGTCCAACGGATCACCTGACATGCTGGATGCGGCGGCGAAATCGTCCGGGATCGATGCCTATCTGGATGAAAACATTTCGGTGGCCGATGTCGGAATTTTCAAGCCGGACCCGCGTGTCTACCAGCAGGCGGTGGACCGCATGGGTGTCGCGGAGCGATCTGAAATC
>JABDRA010000096.1 GCA_013041995.1 Anderseniella sp.
TCATCTATGTGCGCGGCACGATGCTGTTTATCGCATTGTTCCTGTTTTGGATTTTCACCAACAGGCTGCGGGAAAACAAGACCCGCTTCATCAATGGCAAACCCGGTTATGTGATTGCTGTCCTTGCCGGGGTTGCAAATATCATGTTCGTTGCTTCCATCAGCATGACATCAGTTGCAAATGTTGTCTTCATTCTAGCTTTCAATCCGATGTTTGCCGGATTGCTGGGCTGGCTTTTCCTAAAGGAACGCTTGGGCCCTGCAACCTGGATTGCCATAGGATGTTCTCTTTCGGGGGTTTTGCTGATTGTGGCGGATGGCTTGCAACTCGGGACCTGGCAGGGTGACCTGCTGGCCTTGGGTGTTGCATTGGCCATGGCGACTTCCCTGACGATCGTTCGCTATTCACGCACCGATCAGTCTCTTAGCGCAGGCGCCGGACATCTGATGTCGGCCATTGTCGCGGCACCATTTGCTGTCCCGGGCAGCCTTACAGCCGCGGGATGGGGTTGGTTGTCGATCAACGGATTTCTTGTTACACCTGCAGCAACTGCATTTCTGATGATTGGCCCGAGATATGTCGCTGCTGCAATTGTGGCTATGTTCTTCCTGCTTGAAACAGTTCTCACTCCAATCTGGATGTGGGCCATATTTTCAGAAATGCCGAGCACACTTTCGCTGATCGGCGGAGCGATTGTCATTGCATCTCTGGCCGGCCATAGCCTCTGGCGGTTCAAAACGAAACGCGACCGCACATCTGTGCCACAATGACCAGCATTGTTGTCCGACCACGCCGCAACTGGTGAAAAAGCAGATTTTTCGGCGAATTACACTGTTTTTCAGATGGCACGATTGTTGCTCTCATTCACCTTATAGTGAAACGATTTGCAAGCAGAGGGCAGAATGCTGCATCGGGGACTCAATAATCCGCTGGCCGCGGTGGATGTAATTCATCGCCTGTTGGTCAGAGTAGAACGTCACGGCCTGACCGTTAAGACGTCCAACGATTTCAATGCGTTTCTGGAGACCCGGGAACAATTGAGGGGCGATCTCGTATCGCCAATGTTCGACCCGACAATTGGCGAGCTTTCGTCGAAGGGTTTCTGGATATCAATGTCCGATGAGGACGGCAATATAGAATGTATCCAGGCTTGCCGACTGGACTTCGTCGACACCTCACTGGCTGAGTGGGTGGTAGGCTGGATGGCTGGCCTGTATCTCAAGCGAGAGCAGCTAATGGTACCGGAATTTATTGAACCCCCGTTGGATAGTAGATCACGCGATGTTCGCGGATGGCTGGTTTATCACGGTGAAATGTGGATGGGGCGTAAGTACCGCGGTGTCGGCAACCTGTTCGACAACATGGCATCGCTTGCGGTGCTGCTTGCCTATGTAAAATGGCAACCGGACGCGGTTTGGGGGCTGGTTTCCACCGAACTGGCCATGCGCGGACAAGGCAACAGAATGAGCTACCCGCGTGTGGAACGCAGTTTTCTCAGATGGAGCCTGGCGGCGCCGGGCATTCCGGAAAATGAATGGCTGGTACTTTCAGAAAGGCAGGATCTCGAATTCCTGGTAGACGAAAGATCGGTCACGGGAGTTGTACTCAAAGGAGATTGATATCTACCTTGCCAAACTCGCTCACGACGGAAACTCCTTTGCGCCCGTCCGTGAAATTGTGGGGCAGGATAACTCTTTGATAGGTGAACCAGTGGGCCGTCTGGTTCATGGGCAAGGAAGCGACCACGTGATCATAGTGTGGTTCGCCGGTCCTCAACACCTTCTTGTATGCGCTCGAAACCACGTGATCATATGAATGGCCGGACAAGCACGGAAATGTGTCGGGCTGGCCGCCATATAGTTTGGCAATCCCGGAGTTTTCACCGACCCTGTCCACAATGAAGCGATTGGTCTCCGGGTCGAGAATGCAGTCAACGGTCACGTCAGGATCAGATGCCCGGTCCTTGTACACGTCGGCCAGCAAATTGGGCACCCAGGATGAAATATCCGGATCCATTGCTTTCACGAATGTCTTTTGCCGCAGGTGAATATCACTTTTGGCGATCAAATCGTGCAAACGCAGATAGGCGTCCGTCGGTTCGGTCACGGTCTGGGTAAACCAGCCGGACAGGAAAAACTCAAATGTGTAAGGCCCAGGCAGACTGCACAGCGTTTCAGCCACATAGTACAGAGACGCCCAGTTGGACGCAAACATGGCCCAGCGAACCACAGTGCCTTTTTGGCCTGTGCTCACATGAACTCCTCCTGACCGCTGCATCAGCTGTTCAGGGCTATCTATGAGTGGATTCGAGAAAGGATCGATATCGACCTTACCGTTCACCACCCAGTATGCTGTGCCGTCCATTTTCCATACCGTTGATTGATCCAACAGTTACGTCCTGCGCCGAGTCAACAAATTTTACATCGCCCCATCTCAGGAACTCCACAATTAGGTCACATTTGAGCAAACAAACAGTTAAGCGGTAAGCGGGCTTTTTTTACTGGCAATTAGGGAATTGCAGCAATTTTGAAACAGATCCGCAAAGTCCGGCCAACATTGAATAGGTGCCGCGCAAGATGAATTGCGCAGTAAACTTGCCTTACTTCAATCTAACCTCATCTCGCTCTACACACCGAAACGGTTGTTTCGTGGAAACCCTTTTGGTGGCAAGCGACCTGCCTGAGCACGACTGCCCAGCCATTCCTCCAGATCTGCAACTGTCCAGTTACGTCCCGATGTGTCGGTCCAGCTAAGCCCGTCAGACAGTTTGAAGCTGCGCACGTCAGCCAGGCCACCGTCCTTGAATTTCTGCAGGCGGACACCTTTGCCACGCGGCATTTCCGGTAACTCGTCGAGCTTGAAAATGATCAGCTTTCGGTTCTCCCCGATGCTGGCTACATGATCATCACCCTCCATGATGTGGCGGCAAACAAGCGCCTCCACGGGAAGTTTCACATTCAGAACCTGCTTGCCCTTGCGGGTGTTGGCCAGACAATCATCCTGGGCCACCACAAAACCGTCGCCAGAGGTCGAAGCCAACAGCAATTTGCCGCCGGATTTATAGATAAACAATGCAATTATGGCGTCGGCTGCATCCATGTCGGCAATCAGGCGCACCGGCTCACCGTGCCCCCTGCCGCCGGGCAACTTGTTTGCATCGAGGGTGAAAAACCGCCCGGATGAGCTCAACAGCAATATCTTGTTTGTGGTTTCTGCGTGTACCGCAAACCGTGCCTTGTCGCCGTCCTTGTATGAAATGGTACTGGTGTCCTGGAGGTGCCCCTTCAGTGCACGGATCCAGCCTTTGTCCGAGCAGACAACCGTAACCGGCTCCTTTTCAATCATTGCCTCTTCAAGGTCGAAGTCGATTTCCGGCGCCTCGGCAAATTCTGTCCGGCGCGCGCCAAGTTCTGTCTTCTTGCCGAACTTGTCCCGGGTTTCGCGGACTTCGGCAGCGATGCGGCTCCATTGCTCATCATCAGAGGCAAGCAAGGCCTCCAGACCTGCCTTCTCCAGGCTCAAGGCTTCATGTTCCTTGCGGATTTCGAACTCTTCCAGCTTGCGCAGGGCACGCAGGCGCATGTTGAGAATGGCCTCGGCCTGAACGTCGGTCAGTTCAAAGCGTTTCATCAAAACCGGCTTGGGTTCTTCTTCGGCACGAATAATCGCAATCACTTCGTCAATATTGAGATAAGCGATCAGGTAACCACCGAGCACCTCCAGCCTGCGTGCAATCACACCGACGCGATGCCGGGAGCGGCGGACCAGCACATCCTTTCGGTGTTCAAGCCATTCGCGCAGCACTTCCGACAGTGACATGACCTTGGGCACCTTGCCGCCGGACAGCACGTTCATATTGAGCGACAACCTGCTTTCCAGATCAGTCAACTTGAACATCTGTTCCATCAACAAGACAGGATCAACCGTCCGGCTCTTCGGCTCCAGTACAAGACGAACATCTTCGGCAGACTCATCGCGCACATCACCGAGCAGCGGCAATTTTCGATCGGTCAGCAGTTCAGCGATCTTCTCGACCAGCCTGCCCTTCTGCACCTGATAAGGTATCTGGGTGATAACGATCTGCCACGTCCCGCGTCCCATATCTTCAGTTGTCCAGACCGAGCGGACCCGGAAGCCACCACGGCCGGTTCGATAGGCTTCCGCCATCTGGGCGGGCGTATCGATAATGATGCCGCCGGTCGGTAGGTCAGGTCCTGGAACAAACTGCATCAGCTTGTCGATGCCGGCATTGGGAAACTTGATCAAATGCAAAGCCGCATCGCACAGTTCGCCGGCATTGTGCGGCGGAATGGCGGTCGCCATACCAACCGCAATCCCTGTTGCGCCATTGGCCAGCAGGTTGGGAAAGGCACCGGGTAAAACGACGGGTTCAGAGTCTTCGCCATTGTAGGTTTCGCGAAAATCAACCGTGTCTTCGTCAATGCCATTGAGCAACGCCATGGCCACGTCGGTCAAACGGGCTTCGGTGTATCTGTAGGCTGCCGCGTTGTCACCGTCGATATTGCCGAAATTGCCCTGCCCTTCGACCAGCGGATAGCGCTGGGCAAAATCCTGCGCCAGGCGCACCATGGCGTCATACACCGCCTGATCACCGTGCGGGTGGTACTTACCGATTACGTCACCGACAACCCGGGCACACTTCTTAAACCCCTGATTGGGGTCCAGCTTCAGCATGCGCATTGCAAACAGCAGGCGGCGATGCACCGGTTTCAAACCATCGCGCACGTCAGGCAGCGCGCGATGCATGATGGTCGACAGCGCATAGGCCAGATAACGCTCTTCCAGCGCTGATCTGAGATCAACCGGTTCAATTCCTTCAGGCGCGCCGGGCGGGGCCAGGTCAGACATGATTCGCTTCCTCCAATACGACATCCCTAAATGCCGCTTTTCTGGTGATTCATGCAACATGTTCGGTGTTCGGATCCCGGAATAGTGCGCTCAGGACCAATCTGGTTTCTGCTTCCACGCAATGAAAGACGCCATCAGAACGCAGGTCTACGGCTTTCTGCGCCGATTTGCAAAAATGGCTAAACCCGATGGATCAGCACATGAACGATGGGGCGTTTGCCCCATTCCGTGTCGACACGGCGGCGGATCGATTGACGGAGTTTTTCCTCCACCACCTCATCAACCTGGCGGCGTTTGCGGGGAATTGACTCAAACACCTCTTCGACAATATCCAGCACGAGTTCAAAGAATTCATAACCAGCCCCGGTCTCTTCCGGCAAGCCATCCAGAACGGCTTGCGGATCATCGACCATTCGCCCGCTGCCATCAATCACCAGAGACACCGCGACCACGCCGACATGAGCAAGCTTGCGCCGTTTACGGGCCGGGCCTTCCACGCTGGGCACAATGATGCGGCCGTCGACATGCAGTCTTCCGCCGGGCACTTCGTCGACAATTTTGGCGTCTCCCGGTACCAGCCGCAGCATCTGCCCCGCCCTGGCTGTGGCGGTTTCGGGAATATCGCATTCAGCGGCGAACTCGGTTTGTTTCATGAGGTGGCGTGCTTCGCCGTGCATCGGCACAAGCAGTTTTGGTTTTACCCAGCCATAGAACTGGCGCAGTTCGTCCTGACGCGGGTGACCGGATGTATGGACCAGGGCATCTTCAGATGTAATGACCTCAACCTGTTGCTCTGCGAGTTTGTTGAGCAATTCGCTGACGGACTTTTCGTTGCCTGGAATGGTTTTTGAGGAAAAGATCACCAGGTCATCCTTGTCCAGAGTGATATCAGGATGATTGTCAGCCGCGATGCGCGCCATGGCGGCACGTGGCTCGCCTTGCGAGCCGGTACACAGCAAAACCACCTTGTCCCTGGGCAGATAACCGTATTCGGTCTGATCCCGGAAACTGTTGCCTTCCTTCAGGAGGCCAACTTCGCGAGCCGCTGCTATGATGTTGTGCAT
>JABDRA010000097.1 GCA_013041995.1 Anderseniella sp.
GAATGATGACTTCTGCAGGAAGCGCGACAGGCTTTCGCGCAACAGCGGGTTTGGTCCAACAATAGCGGTGGGGAAATGTTGTTGAGACATGACGGATTCGGTCTCGCTTTCTCCCCCCTACTCAAACCAACTAACACATGTTGCCACTCTGCTCATCTGTGGATCGGGCAAGCCTCCGGCGTCACTGCCAACTGGGCAGGCATGCAACACCCACCAACTCATCAGTACCATGCACTGAAACGCCAGTGAGTTCTAATATTGGAACCTTTTAACCCCGACCACTTCACCAAAGTGGACGCTTTAGTAACTGTAATTCAACGGAAATTCTCACTAAACGTCAATTGTCTTTTGCGTACCCAGCAATATCATTGGGCGTTTGCTGCGCCACTACCGAAACCATCAGACAAGCCGATCAACAAGGAACAAAAGCGTAACGACACTTCTCAACGCAATTGCGAGTAAACACTACCCCGTTGAGGATACCGCGAAAGATCACACTGCGGAGACTTCCGTACAACTACCCGTCAAACTGCGACCATGATATCAGTATTGCTAGGAGCATTTCGGACATTTCCCGAAGCGCGGATCGAAACTGAGCGATACCGCTTTCACCTAAACCCCGAGGGCGTCAGGATCGGCAGCAACTATTAGATGGAATTCTATAAGACAGACATCGCCGACGTCCCATGGGACCGGCTCGACGGCTTCAGTGATCGCATGTTCTCGCAGCGATACGAATGGCTTGACTTTGTATCGAAGATTTCCGGCGGCAAGATCGTTATCGCCACTTTGAAAGACGGGCACAAAGTCGTTGGCTACTTCTCCGGTATCTTGTTTCATCGTTTCGGGGTGCCCATTCTCGGCAGCCCGTTCCCAGGCTGGACAACAACTTACATGGGTTTCAACCTGCAACCTGATGTATCGCGGGTCGACGCGCTGATGGCACTGAAACACTTCGCATTCAAGAAGCTAGGCTGCCTGCATCTGGAGGTTCTGGACCGCTACCTCACCATGGACCACGTCGCCGATCTGGATGTCGACGTAGTGGTCGAACCGACCTACGTCACCCCGCTCCATCTTGAGGAAGAGCAAATTTTCGCCAGTATGAGCAGCGCTTGCCGCCGGTGCATCCGAAAGGCCGAGAAGAACGGTGTGATCATTGAAGAGGCGGCACCTGAGGGTTTCGCCAATGAATACTACGACCAGTTGATTGATGTGTTCGAGAAGCAAGATCTGAGACCTCCCTACGATAGGCAATATGTCCAGACTTTGATCGATAAGATCCATCCGTCAGGCGATGCACTGCTGTTGAGAGCGAAGACGCAGGATGGTGAGAAAATAGCCAGTGCCATTTACTTCGGCCACAAGGAACATTCGCTGTTCTGGGGAAACGGCAGCTTGCGCAGCCACCAGAAACTGCGTCCGAATGAGGCGTTGCACTGGTATGCGTTGAGATACTGGAAGAAACGGGGTGTCAAATATCACGACTGGTGCGGACCCAATGACTACAAAAGAAAATACGGCCCGCAGCTCTGCCAGGTACCCCGTGTTCGCTTTTCCCGGTATCGGGCTCTTGGATGGGCACGCGATGCAGCATTTCGTCTCTACACCCTTCCTCGCGTGATCAAACGACAACGCTTTCAGAAGCAGATCAAGCAAACCGGAGAAAACAACTCAGCAAACTCTATCGGCAACGCGAATGCCACCAACCCATGAGCGTGCCGGCTGCCGAAAGACCTGAATCAGAGCCAAAGTCTCAATTGAACCCATCTTGTTCCAGGTGCCGTCAGCAAGGAGCTCTTTGACCATGTCCGGGACACCTTCGACAAATCCAGGAAGACAACAGAATGACGGATAGTACCTTGAGACCAACTGTCTGGCACATTGGCGGCGATGACGTTCACAAGCGAATACCACTTCTTCATGCGCTAAAGGACCGTGGTTTCGATGTCGCTGCCGTAGGCTCTGAAGACGATGGTGAATTTCAGGCACAGGGCATTCCCTATTTCCACTATAACTTGAAGCGGAAACTGACGCCTTGGTCAGATCTACGCAGCTGCCGTGAGTTGTCAACGCTGTTCAAAAAGCAGAAACCCGATATTGTTCACGGCTTTGACCCTAAACCGGCGATAGCAACACCAATCCTTGCTCAAAGAGCAGGCATCCCGGGCCGCGTCCGCACTATTACCGGACTGGGCTTTGTAATGGCGTCGGACTCGCTGAAGGCAAGGGTGCTGCGGCCTGTTTACCGTCACCTCCAGCGACAGGCATCAGCCTCATCCCTCACTATCTTCCAGAACGGTGACGATCGGGCCTACTTCCTCCAGAACGATCTGGTTGAGCAAGGCCGCGAAGAGCTTGTGCTCAGTTCCGGCGTAGATGTGGAAAAATTGCGCTCCGAGCGGCCGGGAACTGAACAGCTTGCGGCCATGAGACGGTCACTGGGTCTGGATGGCAAGCTGGTCGTCACCATGATCTCTCGTATCGACGAGAATAAAGGAGTTCGGGAATTTGTTCAGGCCGCCGACCTGGTACAACGCGAGATCAAAAACACGGCATTCCTTCTGGTGGGGCCATATGCATCAGAGGGCAAACAGGCTGAACAGTTTGTAGAACAACTCAGGCACCAATCTGAGACAGTTCACTATCTTGGTCCTCGCAAGGATATCCCCGCAATACTGTCGCTGAGCGACATCTGCGCCTTGCCAAGCTATCGAGAGGGACTACCGCGAGTCCTGGTCGAGGCAGGTGCGCTCCAGGTACCCTGCATAACCACCGACGTTCCCGGATGCCGAGACGTGATTTTGGATGACTGGAATGGCCGGCTGGTCCCTCCCCGCAACAGCCAGGCGCTCGCGGACGCGATGATCGAACTTCTCAGCGACCAGACAAGGCGAACTGAAATGGGGCAAAGAAGCTATCAGTATGTCAAAGAGAAATTTGATCTCTCATCTGTGGCCGACGCATATGCGGAAATCTACTTCCGTGCCCTTGCAGACGGACGCTGATAAGATGATAGAAGTCAATTCTGCTGAAAGCCGGGTGACAGCTGAACCCGGCGGTAGTCTGTGCATTTCTCTCGACTTCGAGCTGATGTGGGGGGTTCGGGACAAACGCACAACCGATCAATATGGTGCCAACATCACCGGCGGTCGCGATGCGGTACGCCAAATGCTCGACATGTTTCATCGAAACGATATCCGCGCGACATGGGCGACGGTTGGCCTCCTGTTCTGCGAAACCAAGGAAGAAATGCTGGCGAGCCTTCCGGAACAGCAACCGACTTATACCGATCAGATGCTTTCGAACTACACCTATCTGGACGAGGTTGGCGAGAACGAAGCCAAAGACCCGTACCATTTCGCCCCCAGCCTTGTGGCACAGATCAAGGCTTGCCCCGGCCAGGAGGTCGCGACGCACACGTTTTCACATTATTATTGTCTGGAACCCGGACAGACACGGGCCCAATTTGCGGCCGATCTGGACGCGGCGATCAAGGTTGCCGCGAAGCACCAGATCACGTTCAAAAGCATTGTGTTTCCGCGCAACCAATATGATGAGAGTTCGATTGCCGAATGTACTCGAAGGGGCATCTCGATTTACCGCGGCAACGAAACCAGCTGGATGTATCGACCCGGTGCACGCGCCGATCAAACATTGGCAAGACGTGCCATTCGGTTAACTGACAGTTATGTGAATCTGAGCGGGACAAATACGTCTTCGGTCAACACAAACATGGCAGTTGCCAATGTCCGCTCCAGCCGATTCCTGCGCCCGTACTCCCGTCGGTTCAGGAACCTTGAACCGCTGCGCCTGTCCCGCATCACGGCCGCGATGACAGCGGCGGCCAGGCACGGTGAGACCTTTCATATCTGGTGGCATCCGCATAATATGGGGGCCAACCAGTCCGAAAACCTTGATACACTCAGGCGCATAATCGATCACTTCATCACGCTGCGCTGCGAACACGGCATGTGCTCCCTGGCGATGGAAGACTTTGCGCCTAGATCAGGATGATTTTTGGTTGAAGCAACCAAAAATCATAAACCTGATTGCTTTCAAAGTGTTAGAGCAACTTTATGGGTTCTATCGAACCCATGTTGCTCTAGGCTCAAATCTGCTTGCCGGAAGTAATCCAGGTACCACGGCATCGCCAACTCAATACCCTCGGCGACCGCATGGGTTGGTTCATACCCCAGCAAACTGCCGGCTTTGCTGACATCGGCCAGGGAATGGCGGACGTCGCCGGTCCGAAAATCCTGATGAACCGGTTGGCTGCGGATGTCGATCCCTCGACGTTCCAGTTCAGCTCGTATGGTTTTTTGCAAATCATTCAACGTGGTGCGTTGGCCGACGGCCACATTATATACCTCGCCGGCCGCTTCTGGAGGCGCAGTGGCAGCAAGCACGTTCGCCTGGACCGCATTATCAATGAAACAGAAATCTCGGCTCGTTTCGCCGTCGCCAAAGATCCGGACCGGTTCGTCCTTGAGCATTGCCGAAACCCATCTGGCGATGACGGCCGCGTAGGCACTGTTGGGATCCTGGCGCGGACCAAAGACGTTGAAGTAGCGCAGGCCGATTGACTGGAATCCGTAAGCTCTTCCAAAAACATCCGCATAGAGCTCGTCGGCATACTTTGTGACAGCGTAGGGAGACAGCGGATTGCCGATCCGGTGTTCGACCTTTGGTAGTGCCTCGTGATCGCCATATGTTGACGATGAGGCTGCATAAACAAACCGCCGGACTTGCTGGTCCCGGGCCGCAACAAGCATGTTCAGGAAACCGCCCACATTGACGGCATTGGTGGTGATGGGATCGTCGATTGATCGTGGTACCGACCCGAGCGCTGCCTGGTGGAGTACATAATCAGTGTCGGCAACTGCTGTATGGCAAGTCGCCAGATCCCTGATATCTCCCTCGATGAATTTGAAACGTGCCCATTGCTCCCGGCCGACACTGGCCTCCACCTCACGGAGGTTGCGCCGGTGACCCGTTGCAAAATTGTCCAAGCCCACAACGTGCTGATCGAGCTTCAGCAGTGCCTCGACGAGATTGGACCCTATGAAGCCGGCTGCGCCGGTTACCAACCACCGTTGCGGCGTGTTCCTGAGGTTTGTCTTTGCGGTTTGATAGGCTTCGTGCACGGCAGTTCCTCTCGCTTAATCTCCGTCTGACTGACGGCTACAAGCTCCAGTAGTGAATATCTTTACGCACCCTTGACGGCTCGACCGCAGACTTCAGATCGACGAAAACGCCACCTTGCCGAAGCATTGCAAACAGTTTGCCGGGGTTCTTCAGATAGGCGTCATGGGTGACGGCGAGGATCAGTGCATCCAATTCGTTGAACTGTTCGACAGAAACAGTCTTCAGGCCCAGTTCCCGATCAACCATGTGCGGATCGCAGATTGTGTCATGGACCAGGGGGGTAATGCCAAATCCCTTGAGCTCAGCGATGATGTCGGGAACCTTGGAGTTGCGCAAATCCGGAACATTCTCCTTAAACGAAAGCCCAAGCAGTCCGATACGTGCGGAACCGATATCCGTTCCGGCCGCCACCAATAGCTTGATCGTCTTTTGCGCGACGAACCGGCCCATTCCATCATTTATGCGGCGGCCGGCAAGGATCATTTCCGGATGATAACCGACAGCTTCGGCCTTGGCGGTCAGGTAATAGGGATCAACACCTATGCAGTGACCACCGACCAGCCCGGGCTTGAATGGCAGAAAATTCCATTTTGTCCCGGCTGCATCGAGTACGTCCGTTGTCCGCAAGTCCAGTCGATCAAAGACAATCGCGAGTTCGTTCATCAAAGCAATGTTGAGATCACGTTGTGTATTCTCGATGACCTTAGCCGCTTCGGCGACTTTGATCGACGTTGCCTCATAGACACCCGCGTCTACGATCGAGCGGTAGACTTTGGACACCCGTGCCAGCGTTTCGGCGTCCTGACCGGAGACAATCTTCACAATGGAACTCAAGGTGTGAACATGGTCGCCCGGATTTATGCGTTCGGGAGAATAGCCAAGTTTGAAGTCACGGCCGCAGACCAGTCCCGACGCAGCCTCCAGTTCGGGACCGCATACTTCCTCTGTTGCTCCGGGGAAGACCGTTGATTCGAACACGACGACAGCCCCGGCAGTGAGGTGAGGCCCGATCAAGCGGCAGGCGGACCGCAGCGGTGAAAGATCAGGGCGTCGTTCACAGTCAATTGGAGTGGGGACAGATACAATGAAAAAAGACGTCCCGCTCAGATCCTTGGTATCGCGGGACAACTTCAGTGACGATGCCTCCAGATCGTGATCGGTAACCTCACCGGTCCAGTCGCGTCCGGCGATCAAAGCCTCGATCCGAGGTTCCGAGGTATCGAAACCCACCACACGATCGCACCTCTTGGCAAATGCTACCGCGACCGGCAGGCCGACATAGCCAAGCCCTATAACCGCAATACACTCATTGATTGGTGCCGGATCATTGCGCAGCCCGACACGCGCCTGTTCGTCACGGAGCGGTACAACATGGTTTGGGAGCCAGCGAACTGAGTCTGTCTCAATTTTACCAATGATATCAAAAGATTTACTCATGGAACGGCCTATTTGTGCTGGAGTGTTGAATAGAACGAAAGGGAACTTTCCTGTTGCACTCGATCATTGGAAAGCCTCCTCGGCGGCAACAGTTTTGTCAGGTTTTTTTTTTGATTGTTCGTCTACCTAGATCTACACTGTGGAGCAC
>JABDRA010000098.1 GCA_013041995.1 Anderseniella sp.
GTGCAATTATGCACACCGGAAGAAATGGTGCTCAACCCGGCAGACGAGTACGTGGCGGAATTCGCCCGTAATGCGCCGCGCGACCGAATTGTTTCCGCCGCGGCGATCATGAAAAAATCCACGGCGAAAACACCCAGTAAAGTTTCAGGTGCTTGTGTCCTGGCAAGCACCAAAATCGGCGCGATCGCAGAACAGGTCATCAGCTCGGACAAGCCGACACCTGTCACGGACGCGGACGGATATGTGCTTGGCCACGTGAGCCGGGAGCGTATTACAAAAGCCCTGTTTGGCAAGGGTGAGATTGTATGAACAGTGCAATAACAGATATCGGCAAATCGCCACCCTCCAGTGTTTCGGCGCTGAATTCGTTCTGGGTTCAGATGGCTGCCATGATCTGTTTTACCGTACTGGTGAGCCTGGTGCTCGACTTCATGAAGATCTGGCCGCAGGAATGGATCGTTCCAATCAAGGCATGGATCACCCAGTTTTTCACCTGGCTGGACAAGGAAGCCGGCATAGGTCCGCTGAAGTTCAAGACCGTGACCCGATCTGTTTCGTGGCTGCTCGAGCAGCCACTGGATTGGGCAGAATACATCTTGTACCGCGGCATCAAGGCCAAGCAGTTCCCAGCGATCTTCTGGATGTTTGTTCCGGTCATCGGCATGGCCGTGTTGCACAAGCGATTTGGCCTGCAGAAATGCCTGCTTGCCGTGGTCGCTATCTGGGCGGTTACGCTGGCTGACAATGTTCTGTTTCAAACAGGTCTGTTCGGGTTGCCGGCTACGGTTCTGGATGCACTCGGCGTCAAGAAGCTGGATGCGCTTCCCTGGGTGGTGATCGTTGCCGGCGCCGGTATTCTCGGACACTGGATTGGCGGCTGGAAGCTGGCTCTGTTTTCCGCCGGCTGTATCGGGTACCTGGCCGTCATGGGCCTATGGCGCGACTCCATGAGAACGTTCTCCATCGTTGTGGTTTCGGTACCCTTCGCCGTCATTCTCGGCCTTGGCCTGGGCATCTGGGTCACCCGATCAAAACGGGCCGCTGCGATTATCTCGCCGATGTTCGACATCATGCAGGCAACCCCGCACATGGCCTATCTCGTGCCGGTGGTTGTATTGTTTGGTGCCGGTCAGGTGCCGGCCATGATTGCGACGGTGATCTTTGCCATGCCGCCCATGGCCCGGTGCACCATACTGGGCATTCAGACGGTCTCCAGCGACGTGGAAGAGTCCGGCCGGATGTCCGGGTGTACGCCACGACAGCTGCTGTGGAAAGTCACCCTGCCCTCGTCGCAGCGCATCCTCATGCTGGGGGTCAACCAGGTCGTCATGCAGACGCTGGCCATGGTGGTGATTGCATCCATGGTCGGGGCTCAGGGCTTAGGCCACAAGCTGCTCTTTTCCCTGCAGCAGCTGCGTCTTGGCGCTGCTGTTGAACAAGGCCTCGCCATCGTCCTGATGGCCGTGGTGCTCGACCGCCTGACCCAGGCCTATGCGAACCGGGCGCCCGGTGAACTGGCGTCGCGTGAGACAGGCTGGAAAGCCAGAAAGCATCTGTGGCTTTTCCTTGGTGTTACAGTCGGTGCCTACATCCTGGCGCAACTTGTTCCCATGGTGGAAAAATATCCCAGGGCCTACACCTTCACTCTTGGCCGCGATATTGATTTCGCCCTGCGGGCATTTTCCAAACATGCCTATGATTACATCAGTCCGGTGCGGGATTTCATAACCGTTTACATGCTGATCCCGTTCCGTGATTTCTTTCTTTGGCTGCCCTGGAGCACGGTCATCGGTGTTGTCGGCCTCACTGCTTTTTGGCTCGGCGGCATACGCACAACCTTGCTGACCACTGCCCTCATCGCCACTGTCATACTGATCACCGGGAACTGGGAACAAGGCATGCTGACGCTCTATCTCGTCACGTCCGCAGTCATCCTGTGCATACTTATCGGTGTGCCAATCGGCATCTGGGCCTCACGGTCGGAGCGCGCCGCGCGCCCCATCATGGCAACCTGCGATACATTGCAGACATTCCCGTCATTCATCTATCTGATCCCGGTGATCATGCTGTTGAAGGTTGGCGACCTGTCCAATGTCATCGCCATCCTGGCCTATGCCACGGTCCCTGCAGTGCGCTACACATATCTCGGCATCAAGCGCATTCCGGAAGTCACCATCGAAGCATCCATCGCCAACGGGACAACCCCGTTCCAGCGCCTGTGGAAAGTGGAACTGCCGATTGCGCTGCCTGAAATCATGCTTGGCATCAACCAGACCATCATGATGGCGCTGGCCATGACAGCGATCACCGCACTGATTGGATCCTCCGACCTGGGTCAGGAAATCTACCGGGCCCTGCCGACCGCCGATTCCGGTCGCGGCATCATGGCCGGTCTTGGCATCGCCGTTATCGGCATTGTCGCTGACAGGCTCATTCAGGCCTGGGCAGCAGAACGCAAGAAACAATTGGGCATAAACTAAGGAGAGCAAAACCGATGTCAAAAAGAGTAGCCGTTATTGGTGCCGGTCCGTCCGGTCTGGCACAGCTGCGCGCCTTCCAGTCTGCTGCAAAAAAAGGTGCCGATATTCCGGAAATCGTGTGCTTCGAAAAGCAGGACAACTGGGGCGGGTTGTGGAACTACACCTGGCGCACCGGACTGGATGAATATGGTGAGCCGGTACATTGCTCGATGTATCGCTATCTCTGGTCAAACGGCCCCAAGGAAGGTCTGGAATTTGCCGACTATTCCTTCGAAGAACATTTCGGCAAGCAGATTGCTTCCTATCCGCCGCGCGCCGTCCTGTTCGACTATATTCAGGGCCGCGTGGAGAAGGCGGATGTGCGCAAGTGGATCAAGTTTCGCACACCTGTGCGTAATGTCGAATGGGATGCAGCAGCAGCTAAGTTCAACGTTACATCACATGACCTCATAAACGACAAGGTGACCACCGAAGCCTTCGACAATGTCGTGTGCTGCAGCGGCCATTTCTCGACACCGAACGTGCCTCACTTCGACGGCCTGGATCGCTTCAATGGCCGGGTACTGCACGCGCATGACTTCCGCGATGCGGTGGAATTCAAGGATAAGGACATCCTCATCATCGGCACGTCCTATTCAGCTGAAGACATAGGCTCACAATGCTGGAAGTACGGCGCGAAATCGATCACGGTCAGCCACCGGACCGCCGCCATGGGATACGACTGGCCGGACAACTGGCAGGAGGTTCCGCTTCTGACCAAGGTCGACGGCAACACCTGCACGTTCAAGGACGGGACAACGAAGGATGTCGACGCCATTATCCTGTGCACCGGTTACCAGCATTACTTCCCGTTCATGGCGGAAGATCTGAAACTGCATACCGCCAATCGTCTGGCCACGGCTGATCTCTACAAGGGTGTGGCCTTTGTTCATAACCCGGCCCTGTTCTACATCGGCATGCAGGACCAGTGGTTCACATTCAACATGTTTGACGCGCAAGCCTGGTGGGCGCGTGATGTCATCATGGGGCGTATCGCCCTGCCCGACAAAGCCGCCATGCAGGCAGACGTCGAAGACCGGGTAACCCGTGAAGATGCCAATGAGGACGACTATGCCTGCATTCGGTATCAGGGCGACTATGTGAAAGAGCTAATCGCGGAAACCGACTATCCGAGCTTTGATGTGGATGGTGCCAATGAGGCTTTCTTCCAGTGGAAAAAGCACAAGAAGCAGAACATCATGACCTTCCGCAACAACAGCTACAAATCAGTGATCACCGGCACCATGGCACCTGCCCATCACACACCGTGGAAAGATGCACTCGACGATTCACTTGAGTCGTACCTGGAGAACTGAACCATGAACAGGCTGGTATGGGCACTGCGTCATGCCAGCCTGTTCTGCGCATGGCTTGTGGCCGTGTGTTTTTTGTTGGCCCCTGCCGCACGGGCGCAGCAGGTTGACCTGGAAATCGTGCTGGCGATGGATGGGTCCGGCAGCATCAGTTCCGATGAATTTCAATTGCAGGTCATCGGGACAGCGGCAGCGCTCAGGGACGCGAGTGTCCAGCATGCCATCCTTTCCGGACCGACGGGTCGTGTGGCGATCGCCGCCGTCATCTGGTCTGATGCGGCGTTTCCGAAATATCCAACCGAATGGCATCTGTTGAATTC
>JABDRA010000110.1 GCA_013041995.1 Anderseniella sp.
GCATCGGCATTGGTCGCCTTGCTGTCATTGATAAACACGACACGTCCGGCTGAGCCGATTTCTTCCATACGATGTTCAAGCCCGGGAAAGCTTTTGAAGCCCTGTTCGATCTGGTCGGCATCTAGGCCAAGCCGCCGCGCAATAATATAGGCCGCGCAGGCATTCTGGGCATTGTGCGCGCCGCGCAGCGCGCGCGCCTGCGTGAGTGAAACAGATGTACCATCACGAGTATCGGATACCCTGTCGCCGTCCGATTTGACGGCAGCGTCTTTCGTGCCCACTGAAAATGAAGACAGTGCCGTGTGTTTCGCAGCATCAGCGGCAATCCGGGCACACCAGTCGTCATCAAGCGAGATACCGGCCAGGTCATCCTGGTCCTGCAACGCAAACATGCGCGCCTTGACCGCTGCATAATGGGCCATGTCACCATGGCGGTCCAGATGATCCGGGGTCAGGTTCATCAAGATGCCGACATCCGGTTTCAGCGACGGCATCAGGTCGATCTGGTATGACGACAGCTCGATGACATAAACCTTCCCGGCAACAGGTGCCGGCAACAACAAAGCGGCAGTGCCGATATTGCCGCCCACGGCAACATCAAGACCGGCAGATGCCAGCACATGACCGGCCAGCGCCGTTGTTGTGGACTTGCCGTTGGTTCCGGTGATCGCCACCAGCTTTGCACCGGTCCCCGCCAGTTCACGCGCCAGAATTTCCGTGTCGCCAATAATCTCCACGCCGCACGCGAGTGCCTTCTTCACGCTCCAGTGCGGTTCGGGATGGGTGAGCGGCACGCCGGGCGACAGGACAAAACTGTCCAGCGTCGTAAAATCCACACCATGCAGATTGACCACCGGCAATCCCTGCTCCGCCGCCTTGTCGGCTGCCGCTGGCGCATCATCCCACGCCAGCACATCGGCACCACCGCGCACGAGTGCGTCAACAGTGGCGTTACCACTGCGGCCCAGGCCGAACACGCCGACCGTTTTGCCTTTGAAGCTGTGCGCTGCGATAGTCATCGTTTTCAAACCGGCCCTTAGCGTAATTTCAAGGTGGCAAGGCCGATGAGCGCCAGAACAACAGAAATAATCCAGAAGCGGATCACGATGGTCGGCTCCTTCCAGCCCTTCTGCTCGAAGTGATGATGCAGCGGCGCCATGGCAAACACCCGCTTGCCGGTGAGCTTGAAGGAGGCCACCTGCACAATCACCGAAACGGTTTCCAGGACGAACAGGCCACCGATGATAGCCAGGACGATTTCATGCTTTGCCGCCACGGCAATGGCGCCCAGCGTGCCGCCAAGAGACAGCGATCCCGTATCG
Source organism: Anderseniella sp. (assembly GCA_013041995.1). Lineage (GTDB taxonomy): Bacteria > Pseudomonadota > Alphaproteobacteria > Rhizobiales > Aestuariivirgaceae > Anderseniella. Next base: position 1,323 of record JABDRA010000110.1, read on the forward strand.
CCCATGAAGATCATGGCAGGCGGTGCATTGAACCATAAGAAACCCAGGCCAGCCCCGATCAGGGCGCCGCACAGAACGGCCAGTTCACCGGTGCCGCGAATATAGTGAATTTGAAGGTAGTCGGCAAATTTCACATTGCCGGCGAGATAGACAATGATGCCAAAGCTGGCAGCAGCAATCATCACCGGCACAATGGCCAGTCCATCGAGGCCATCAGTCAGATTGACCGCATTGCCGGCGCCAACCACCACCACCATGCCGAACAGCACAAAAAACGCCCCCAGTTGAATGAGCGTGTCTTTCAGGAACGGCAACGCCAGCGCAGTGGACAGTTTGTCCTCACCCAGCGCCGTGAACATCCACACCGCAAATCCGGCAATAACAAACTCCATCGCCAGCCGCATGCGCCCGGAAAATCCACCAACGGTGGCACGGGTCACTTTCAGATAATCGTCATAAAAACCGATTGCCCCGAAACCCAGCGTGACGAACAGCACCGACCACACATAGAGGTTGTTCAGGTCTGCCCACAGCAAAGTCGAAATCACTATACCTGCCAGGATCATCAACCCGCCCATGGTGGGCGTGCCCTGTTTCTCGATTATGTGGCGGGCCGGACCATCTTCGCGAATTGGCTGGCCCCTGCCCTGTTTCAAGCGCAGGTTGGATATCAGCCACGGTCCGAACATGAACACCAGAAACAGCGACGTCATCAGCGCACCGCCGGTTCTGAAGGTAATATAACGGAACACATTCAGTCCGGATATCTGGTCGCTCAGTTCGATGGATAGATAATAAAACATGAGAATTTCTCTCCGGAGACTCAACCTCCGGATGTGCCCCCGTATTGCTTGATTATTGCTTCAACCACCGGTGCCATGCGCGACCCCAGCGACCCCTTTATCATGATAACGTCGCCGGATCGTATGGATCCAAGCAGCGGTGCAATCAGTTCGGCAGATGACGATGCATAGGAACCGCGTACTGCAGCCGGCAGCTTCTGCCAAAGAGCCTTCATGGCGGGACCGCATGCAAAAACCTGATCAACCTGCGCGGTCTGCAGGGGTTCGACCAGTTCGCCGTGGAGGCGGTCTGCGTGATCACCAAGCTCCAGCATGTCGCCCAATACCGCAATCCGCCGTCCGCGCCCCGCAGGTTGCGATGCACCCAGCATGTCCAGCGCTGCGCGCATGGACGCAGGATTGGCATTGTAACTTTCGTCGATAACCGTCAAATGTAGACCGTCAATACGCAGATTATGCCGGACGCCGCGTCCCGACGGCGGCGTAATGTCCGCCAGCGCCAGCGCGCATTTCGCCATGTCTGCGCCTGCGGCTTCACAGGCGGCCAGGACAGCAAGGGAATTCACAACCACGTGCTTGCCTGCCGCACCCAGCTTGTAGGTAACCTCCTGCCCGCGCACATCAGCGGTGACGCAGGAGCAGGCGTCATGCAGGGTCGCCCGTTTCAATGCAATGTCGGATCCATCTTTTTCACCAAAACTGCGAATGTCCGTAATGCCCTGCTCACCTGCAGCATCACGCAGCAGGCTGAAAAACTCGGTGTCATGGTTGATGATGGCCACGCCACCCGCAACCACACCGATAAAGATTTCGGCCTTGGCCCTGGCGATATCCGTCAGCGACGTAAAGTGTCCCAGATGACTTTCCGCAATCGCGGTAATGATCGCGGTATGCGGACGCACCATATCAATCAGCGTTTCAATTTCCCCGGCATGGTTCATACCAACCTCGAACACGCCGAACTCGGCTGTGCGGGCAAATCGCGCCAGGGTCAGCGGCACACCCCACTGGTTGTTGAAAGACGAAACCGACGCATGGGTTTCACCGCACGATGCCAATGCAATCTTCAGCGCATCCTTGGTGGTTGTCTTGCCGACCGATCCGGTGACGGCAATGATATGGGCAGTGCTACGCGCGCGCGCCGCACGTCCCAGTGCTTCAAGTGCTGCCAGAGCGTCATCCACGACCAGCACTGGCCCCGCTTCACGCATGGCGCTGTCCGGGCGCGAAACGATTGCCAGCCCGGCGCCGGCCTTCAGCGCGTTTGCCGCATACTCGTGGCCGTCGGTCCGCTCGCCCTTGATTGCCACAAAAATATCACCTGCATTGATGGCGCGGCTGTCAATCGCGACCCCGTTCAGCGCGTGTGTCACCTTGCCTTCAAGGAGCCCGCCCGTGGCGCTGACAACCTCATCGACCGTCCACAAGGGTTGATCAGCCATTGGCGACCCTCCCGGATACACAAGCCAGAACAGCTTCCTGGTCTGAGAACGGAATAACCTTTTTGCCGACGGTCTGGCCGGTTTCATGCCCCTTGCCGGCAACGACCAGCACATCACCTGACGCCAGATTGTCGACGCCATATTGAATGGCTTGCGCGCGGTCACCGATTTCGACCGCGTCGGGGCACGCCGCCATGATGGCCGCGCGGATCTCCGCCGGATCCTCGGTGCGGGGATTGTCATCGGTTACAATGGCAATGTCGGCATGTTCGCAAACAACCTTGCCCATTTCAGGCCGCTTGCCCGGATCACGATCACCACCTGCCCCGAACACAACCTGCAACCTGCCGGTCGCGTAGGGCCGCAATGACTTGAGCACGTGTTCCAGCGCATCCGGGGTGTGGGCAAAATCCACAAAGACCGGCGCGCCGGCTGGCGTGGTTGCCACCAGTTCCAGCCTGCCGGATGCTCCCTGAAGTTGCTCCAGGGCGCGCACTGCATGAGGTTCCGATCCGCCTGCCGCGACAACCAGCCCAACCGCCATAAGCGCATTTTCCGCCTGAAAATCTCCGACCAGCGGCAGGTAGACACTGTAGTCGCCGTCCTGCCCCTTGATCTCAAGCGACTGGCCAAACCCTTGTGGTGTCACTGAGACCAGCTTCAGGCCGGTTCCTTTGCGTCCGACACTGGACACCACCAGGCCGCGCGCATGACAGCGCGCCATGATGTCTTTTGCCTCCGGCATATCCGAATTGACGACGGCAGTGGCACCTTCGCTGAGCACCTCTTCAAACAGCATCATTTTGGCGTCGAGATAGGCTTCAAAGGTCTTGTGATAATCCAGATGGTCACGGGTCAGGTTGGTGAACCCGGCAGCTGCAAACCTTGCTCCGTGCAGCCGGTATTGCGCCAGGCCGTGGCTGGAGGCTTCCAGTGCAACATGGCTGACCTGCTGAGCAGACAGGTCTGCCAGAGCCGCGTGTATCTCTACCGGATCCGGTGTGGTGTGAACAAGCTTTCGCGTACCGGCGGGTGAAACAATGCCAACGGTGCCAATGCTGGCTGCAGACATTCCGAGCACGGTCCATATCTGGCGTACGAAGGACGCGACCGACGTTTTGCCGTTGGTACCGGTGACCGCCACCATGACGCATGGCTGGCGGGCGTAAAACCGCGCCGCCATGAGAGCAAAGATGAGACGCGGATTATCGCATGCCACTACCGGTACCGCCAGATCATCCGGCAGGTCTGCATCGCGAGCAGCGACAATCGCGACAGCGCCATTGTCAATCGCACTTTGAACATAACTTGCACCGTCGGCTTCAACACCGGCAAGCGCAGCAAACACTTCGCCTTGCTTGATCAGACGGCTGTCACTGCTCAATCCGGAAACCGTTATATCGCCGGCACCGTCGGGAAGCTCCGCGATGGAGTGCATCAAGCTGGACAGTGTCATACTCATTGGCCGGCACCTGCCAGGTTCGCCTGCGTGTCAGCCTTCTTGCGCTCCTTCAGAACCCGGGCCTTGTACTTTTTCAGCTTTCCGGTCGATGTTTCGTCGAACTTCGGCATGACGCCCAGAAGAGGCGCAATCCGGGCAATGATTTTGCCGGCGGTCGGCACCGCATTCCAGCCCGACGTCGCATAGCCATGGGTTTCCGGCAGCGGCTTGGGTTCATCCAGCATGATCAGGACAACGAATTTCGGATCATCCATCGGAAAAGCGCCGACGAAGGAATTCAGCCGATGGTTCTTGGAATACCGGCCATTGACCACTTTCTCAGCCGTGCCTGTCTTGCCGCCAACACGAAAGCCGGGCACCCTGGCCTTGCCGGCAGTACCTTCATCTACATTGAGCTTGAACAAATAGCGCATGTCCGCGCTGGTGGACGGTTTAATCACTTGTTGAGCAAGGGCCTCGGCAGTTTCTGCATCGCGTCGCAGCAACGTCGGCGGTATAAGCTTACCGCCGTTCAGCAATGCCGCTGCGACTGTGGCACCCTGCAATGGTTGTACGGCAAATCCGTGACCAAACGAGGCCGTGACGGTCACCAGCTTACCCCATTTTTTCGGCAATAACGGCTTGGCTGCCTCGGGCAGTTCAGTGGTCAAACGATCAAAAAACCCCATTTTGCGCAGGAAAGCCTGATGACCTTCCAGACCGACATCAAGCGCCATTTTTCCGGTGCCGATATTTGACGAAAACATGAAGATTTCCGGCACACTCAGAATACGGCGCTTGGCATGGAAGTCATTGATGCGAGCCCTGCCGATCACCAGCGGGTACCGGGCGTCATAGCGGGATTTCAGTGTCGCTGTACCGGCATCAATAGCCATGGCGAACGTGACCGCCTTGATAATCGAGCCAAGCTCGAAGACCCCTGCTGTGACGCGATTGACATTCTCGTTCTTGAGCGCGTCCTTGGGATTGTTTGGGCTGTAGTCCGGCAACGAAACCAGTGACAACACCTCACCGGTGTCGGATCTGAGAACGATCCCGGCTGCGGCCTTGGCACTGAACTTGGCAATGGATTTGCGCAACTCGTCGGTGACCGCATGTTGAACGCGAACGTCGATCGAGGTTTGCGCCGGCATGCTGGCGGCCCGTTCCGTTTCGGCCAGAGACGCCGTGTAGAGTGCGCCTTGATCATCGAGAAACTTTTCAAGACCTGCAATTCCATGGGAGTCCACGTCAACTGAGCCGAGAACATGGGAGGCCAGCCTGCCCATCGGATAAATCCGCCGGGTTTCCGCCCTGAACCCGACCCCGGGTATGCCCATATTATGGATCAGCTCGCGCTGACCGGGAGACACTTCACGTTTGATCCAGACAAACCGCCGTTTGCGCTTGTCCAGCTTGCGGCGCAGGACCTGTGCATTCAGTTCCGGCAAGGCGCCGGTCAACAACTCAACCGCTTCGTCCACGTCAATCATCTTGGCTGGATCAGCGTACAGTGATGACACCGGAATGTCGGTCGCCAGCACATTGCCGTGCCGGTCAGTGATATCGGGCCGCGGTATGCGCACTTTTGCATCGAATTGCGCTGTCTGGCTGACCTGCCCGCCTTCAACCAGTGTCAACCATCCAAGCTTGCCGATCAGCACCGCAAACCCCAGCGCGAATCCGGCAACCACCAGCCGCAATCGCTTGTGGCCGCGAAAGGTAAAGTCTGCATGACTGGTTTCGATTGGGTTTGGTGTGGTCATTGCATCATCCGCAACAGGTCGGCCATGGGATCATCGGAGGCCGGTGTCTTGTCTGGTTCGTATGCCGGCGCGGGCGGCAGTTTTGAGTCCAGCCCGTGCACTTCGACCAGTTGGTCGGGCAGGACGGGGCCCAGGTCCAGATGCTTTCTGGCAAGCTGTTCCAGCCGTTGCGGCCGGGTCAACATGCTCCACTCGGCATTAAGCAGACCGATGAATTCATATTCGCTTTCAACGCCTGCATTGACGTGCGCGATTTCTCTTTCAACCGAGCGGGTACGGTGTTCAAGCGTATAAAGGCCAAAACCTGAAACCAGCACACCGATAACCAGCAGGACATTGAGCAATCTCAGCACAGCGTCACCTCACGTCCGAAATCCTCAAGCGCAAACGGATGGGGTGCAGCCTCGGTACGTTTGCCGGCTCGAAGCCGCGCAGACCGTGCCCGCGGGTTTGCGGAAGTTTCTGCCTCATCGGCAACAATGCCGCCACGTGCAAGGTCGTCAAATGACGGGGCCAGCTCGGCCACCTGGGGTGCATGGCGAGACGCTCGTGCGGCGCGGCCCGACCTTTGGTGCAGGAAGCGCTTTACGATCCGGTCTTCCAGGGAATGGAAAGTTACAATGGCCAGCCTGCCTCCTGGCGCCAGCAATCGTTCAGCAGCAGCCAGGGCTTCAGCCAGTTCTCTCAATTCCGCGTTTACATAAATCCGCAGCGCCTGGAAGGTACGCGTTGCCGGATGGATCGACGGTCCCTTGAACTTCGGCGGTCTGCCGACGGTCGCCTCGATCAGCGCCGCAAGATCCAGCGTACGGGTGAACGGTTCCTGCTCGCGGCGCCTGGTGATGGCTTTCGCAATGGCAAAAGCACGTTTTTCCTCGCCCAGAACTCCAATGATATGGCGCAGATCACGCTCTTCGAAGTCGTTGACAACATCCGCCGCGCTGATGCCCTCCTGTTCCATACGCATGTCCAGAGGTCCATCCCGCATGAACGAAAACCCGCGTTCACCCTGATCCAGTTGCATGGATGACACACCGACATCCAGCACAATACCGTCCACATGGGTGCACCCGGCATCAGCAACGATTTGCTCCATCTGCGAAAAACGTCCCTGTACCAGGGTCAGCCGGTTGTCAGAGCTCTGAACTAGCCAGCCACCGGCTGCAATTGCGTTCGGATCACGGTCAATCGCAATCACTTTGCAAGGCGCAGTATCGAGCAGGGCCTTGGTATAACCACCTGCCCCGAAGGTGCCGTCAACAAACAGCTCACCGTCAACCGGGCACAGAGCATCCATCACCGGGCCAAGCAGCACAGGTATATGAAGGTCTGGCGTATGATCGCCTGAACGGGTCATGTTACTTACGCGGCTCCACCTGACAAACGGCCCTGACGGCCGTTCATCGCCAAAATCTTAACAAGCGTTAGGACTTTGGAGCCGGGATACTTAACAAACCGTTGATTTCATGCCCCGTTTTGCACCGAGGCGGCAAATTTTGCCATTTGGGGCCTTCATGCGAAGCCAACACCGGGTGATTACCCTTGAAAATCTGTTCTGCCCGCACATCCACAGCGGATTGCTGTTTCATTGGAAATCCGACTTTGAGGCTGTATACTCGATGAAACGATTTACGTCATGGGCTCAGGTCCGGGTCACTTCGTCAATCGATACACCCCGCCAAGGAGGAAATCGATATGAAATCAAGAAAACTACTAACATTTTGCTGTGCCGCCGCGATGTCGGTCTGCAGTTCGGCCGCGTTGGCCGCAGACGTTGTCATCGGCGTGCCCAACTGGCCGTCCGTCCAGGCAACGGCTCATGTCTTGAAGATCGCGATGGAAAACAAACTCGGTCTTGAAATCGAGCTTAAAAACGGGTCCAACAAGGCCGTGTTCGACGCGATGGATGCAGGTTCGATCCATGTGCATCCCGAAGCCTGGCTGCCTAACCTGGATCATCTCAAGCGCAAATATGTGGACGGCAAGAAATCCATCAAAATGACCCCGAACGCTGCCACTGGCACCCAGGGCATGTGCGTTACCAAGGGAACCGCGGAAAGAACCGGTATCACGGACATCAAGCAACTGAGAGAGCCGGAGATGGCCAAGAAATTCGACACCGATGGTGACGGAAAAGGCGAGGTCTGGATAGGTGCTGACGGTTGGGGATCGACGCCCATCGAGCAGATACGCGCCCGCTCCTACGGTTACGACAAGACGATGACGCTCAAGATCATGGAGGAAGCTGCTGCCCTGGAACAAGTGAACAGTGCGGTCAAGGAGAAAAAGGATATCGTTTTCTTCTGCTACACTCCGCACTACATGTTTGCAGTCAATGAACTGGTGGTTCTCAAGGAACCGGCCTATGACGCAAACAAATGGGTGATCGTTCCTCCGTCTCCCACACCGGGCTGGCTGGAGAAGTCGAGCGCAGGTGTTGCCTGGAATACGGCGTCACTCCATGTCAGTTATGCCGTTGCACTTGAGCAAGCACAGCCCAAAGCGGCAGCGATGCTTTCCAAGGTGAAACTGGACACCGAGACGCTGACCAAGATGACCTATGCACTGGAAGTCGAGAAGCAGGAACCGGCTGCCTTTGCTGCCAAGTGGGTCGAGGACAACAAGGCGACCGTCGACAGTTGGTTCCAGTAACCGTTGCAGCGATAGTCGGGGTATGGTGAAAATTGGCGACCACGTGCGCCTTGTTGCCATCCCCGAAGATTTTCCTTCGGATGATGAACCGGGAGCGCTAAAGCGTGTTGCGGTTTTTGTGATTCAAGATTCCCAAATCACTTGAGTTC